>JACDAR010000027.1 GCA_013695335.1 Rubrobacter sp. | reverse complement strand
GAATAGCAGCCGACCTCGAGAAGCTCGAAGTCCTCATCGGAGCCCATCGCCCTGACGCGGTCGCCCTTCTTGAGTTCGCCGTCGAACAGGCGGACCAACGATACGACGCCCCGGTAGGGATCGTAGTGCGAGTCGAAGATGAGGCCCCGCGTCTCCTCGTACTCCGTCTCGGGGGCTGGGACGCGGTCCACGATGGCGTCGAGGACATCGGTGACGCCATCGCCGGTCTTGGCGGAGATCTTGATGATGCTCTCCTCATCGACCCCGAGTAATTCGACGATCTCCTCCGTTACGGCTGGAACGTCGGCTATGGGCAGGTCGATCTTGTTGAGAACTGGGATGATCTCAAGATCATGCTCCATCGCCAGATACAGGTTGGCGAGCGTCTGCGCCTGGATGCCCTGGCTCGCATCCACGATAAGCAGCGCACCTTCGCACGCGGCTATGGCGCGTGAGACCTCGTAGGCGAAGTCAACGTGGCCTGGCGTGTCGATCAGGTTCAAATTCCACACGCCATCGGGACGGTTCAGGAGCAAGCGGACAGCCTGAGCCTTGATCGTGATGCCCCGCTCGCGCTCGATATCCATGGTGTCCAGGATCTGGGCCATCCGCTCCCTTTCGGGGACAGCGTCCGTGAGATCCAGCATCCTGTCAGCGAGGGTGCTCTTGCCGTGATCGATATGCGCGATTATGCAGAAGTTGCGCGTGCGTTCGGTGCTTTTCACCCGGCGATTCTAACACCTTTGCCCCTTTGTTCCCGATGTGTTACATTCTTCAGGTTGAACCCTTTCAGAGCAGAGGAGCAGTAAGCGTGCCCGCCCCATCCAAACGAGACAAGCAGAGCGTGAAGCGTCACGATCAGAATAGAACCGTGGAATCCCGCCTGAAGAACCTTTCCAGGAACTTCTATCGGGCCATGGACTCGGGTGACACCGAGAGAGCCCGCGAGCTTCGGGACCAGTCCCAGAGGGCCTTCGACAAGGCCGCTGGCAAGGGAACCATCCACGCCAACAAGGCGTCCCGCAAGGTCGCCCGACTGGACAAGGCGCTCGCCTCGCACGGGAGCGAATAGCCCAATAACTTGAGCTTCGTCGAACTCGAAGAGGTCGTCCCCTGGGGACGATCTCTTTTTGACTATGTGGGGATGTTCGACCTCACGCCCGGAGACCTTTCCTGCAACATCCTGGATTGCGCAGCAGGCCCGTCCAGCTTCAACGCCGAGGCCGCCCGGCAGGGAATCAAGGTCACCTGATGCGACCCGATCTACCGTTTCAAGGTTGAAGAGATCCGTGCTCGCATCAACGAGACGTTCGAGACGCTGATAGCGAACGCCGCCGCCCGGCGTGATGAGTTTGTCTGGCGCGACATCGAATCCCCGGAGCATCTCGACGAGGTGCGAATGGCTGCCACGCAGACTTTCCTCGACGACCTTCCAGCCGGACTCGAACATGGGCGCTATGTCCAGTATAGCGTGCCGGATCTCCCGTTCGAAGACCATGAGTTCGATCTCGCTCTCTGCTCTCACTTCCTTTTCACGTATACGGATCAACTCTCCCTCGCATTCCACCTCGCCACCATCGAGGAGATGTGCCGGGTCGCCCGCGAGGCGCGTGTTTTCCCTCTGCTCAAGAGCTACGGAGGGCCATCGCTGCATCTGGAGCCGGAGATGGATGCGCTTCGGGAGCACGGCTACCAGGTGGAGATCCGGCAGGTTTCCTATGAATTCCAGCGCGGTGGGAACAGATTGCTTTCCATATCCGGGTAGCGGGGCTAAGTGGAGAGCTTCATCACGGATAGCTCCATCTGAAGCTCGTCCCCGAGGTCGCTTCCACCCTTCAACCCGCTCTCCAGGTTCAATATGGACTCCAACGCCAGCTCGGCGTCTTGTTCTGAGACCCTGCGCCCCAGCTCGTCGAGTTTGCGGGCTACGAAGGGTGGGATCTTGAGTTCGCTCGCCACCTGTTTCTGGGGGGCCCCATCCTCGAACATCGCGCGGGCGCGGGCCAGGTGATGGAACTGGCGACGGATCATAAACGTAGCCCGCAGCGGCGGCTCGCCAGTCGCAAGGAGATCCTCAAGCAACTTCATAGCTTCCCCGCGTTTCCCTGCGGAAAGCGCATCAACGAAGGCGAAGATGTTTCCCTGTACGTCCGGTGGGGCAAGGTCAGCCACGTCCTCGACCGTCGCCGGGCGATCCACGACGTAGAGAGAAAGTTTCTCGATCTCCGGCGCGATGCGGGTCTTCTCACCAGAGCAGCGATCCGTGAGGTTCCGGGCCACGTCTTCGGGGAGGTCCAGGTCCAGCTTCTTCGCGTAGCCCACGGCCCATCTGACGAGCGCCTTGCCGGTCGGCTGCTCCAGATTGTGGACCTCACCCGACTTCTTCACAGCCGCGAGCAACTTCTCGCGCGAGCCAAGTTTGGTGCCGAGAAGAACGAGATCCGTCTCCGGTGAAGGATTAGTCAGATAGTCTACGATCTTCGCCTTCTGCGCGGCATTCCAGGCGTCCAGGTTTCGCAACAAAACGAAAGCCCCGTCCCCGAATAGCGAGTACGAATTACACGCTGAGACGACTTCCTCTGGGCTGGCGTCCGAGGCGTCGAACGAATCCGCCTGCCGGCCCCGGCGCAGCTTCTCCACGCTGCGGGCCTTGCGTTCCTCGTCGTCGCCCAGAAGGAGATAAACGGCCATGCGCTTATTCTAGCCGTTCGTAGCGCCGATCAGTAGTAGCCATCCCGTCGTCCAGGCGAGAAGGAGCGCCGCCCACAGCGGCCAGCGTTCTTCGGGGAACGAGAACTCGGCGATGGCGGCGGGGACACAGCCCAGGAAGAAGAGCCCGATGAGCGGCAGGGATATTCCTGGCGTTGCGACCGTGGCGAAAGGCATCGCTGATGCGCCACGCGCCGTGAATTCCAGGATGGTGACGAGGAAACCATTGCAAGCGTTGATCGGGTACGCCAGGAATGGCGCAACGTTCCCGGCGATGACCCCGAGGAGGCCGAGAGTGAGGATGGGGCCTGAGATGGGAACCGCGATCAGGTTGGTCAAAACCCCGATCACGGATACCTGATCGAAGGTCGCGGCGATGATCGGGGTCGTCGCAACCTGGGCTGAAAGCGAGATGGCAAGGAGATTGGAAACTGTCTCCGGCGGTTTGGCGAAGGGCCGGAAGAGCGTGGATTTCAACAGCGCCTGTATGGGTTTTCGCAGGAGCAGGATGCCGAAAACGGCGGCCACGGATAGCTGGAATCCAGAGTTGTAGATGAGAAGCGGGTTGTACGCGAGGACTGCGGCGAGCATCGTGGTCATAAAATGGAGCGGCGCAAGTTGGCGGTTGAAGATCGGGGCAGCCAGCACGAACGTCGCCACGACGCCGGCCCGGAGGGCTGAGGGTGGGACGCCAGCGATGAGGATGTACAGCCAGATCAACCCCAGCGTCAGCGGGCTGCGTATCATCACGGGCACGGCGAGCGCGCGCAGAAGAAAGTAGATCATGGCTGCCAGCACAGCCACGTGCTGACCGGAGATTGCAAGCACGTGGGTTATCCCGCTCCTCTGGAACGCAGTGTCCAGTTCTTCCGGGATAAGCGAACGGTCCCCGAGCACCATGCCGCGCACGACTGCAACCTCATCGGGATGGAGACCGTATCCGAGGGCAACGTCGGTGCGGCGGTGGACCTGCCCGATCCAACCCTTCCCACCCATCGGGCGCACGTAGGTCGCGTTGACGACCGCGGATATCCGCTTCGTGGCGAGATAGCGTCCGTAGTCGAAGTCGCCGCCGCTGGAATCCGGCAGTGAGATCTCACCGTCAACCCTGATACGGTCGCCTACCCCGAGGTTGAGGTCGCCCGCAAACACCTCGACGCCACCGCCGCGCAGTATTTCGTGGCCGTCGTACCACAGGTGCTCCACCCGCACGTCAGCCATGTATCCATAGCTGACAGGGGTTGGCGGCGACGCTACCTTCCCAACGATGATGACCTCTCCAGGCTCGACCGCCGCGAGTTCCGCCAGCGGGTCAGGGGTAGTGGCGTGCACGTACGCGATGCCAGCACCGGCAATCGTGAACAGCGGCAGAAGCACGGCCATCGGACGCCAGCCTTGTGGCACGAGGTCCCGCCACAAGAGCGCCCCGGCGCACACTACGACGCTGGCCAGGATCAGGGCCATTGCCAGCGGCGGGGCGATAGTTCCCGCGACGATGGAGATCGAAAGCGTGATCGCCCACAGGTCCAGCCGCGCTGGCGGCCTGAAGTTCAGCCTGGGTTCGCGCGCGGTCCTCGTCTTAGATCGTTGCAAAGGGCTTTATCTCTTCGAGCGTCGCTGGCCCGATGCCGGGCACTTCCTCCAGTTCGCTCACCGAGCGAAAGAGGCCGTTCGCCTCCCTGTACTGGATGATGGTCTCGGCGGTAGATGGGCCAACCTGTGGAAGCTCGTCCAGCTCCTCCGCATCAGCAGTGTTGATGTTTACGAGCAGCGGTTGCTGGACGTCTTGCTGGATCTGGTTCAGCGAGACGCTGTACACGACGTGCGGCGCGGTCTCGGAGGCCCTCGATGCGTACAAAGCGCCGCCTGCGAGCACGGCGACAACGAGCGCAGAGACGACGATCTGGGGAAGATGATGCCTGAAGAAGTCCGCGAGGGATTTTTGGGGATCAGTGTCCCTGCGGCGGGTCGTGGTATCGAAGTTTGAATTAGCCACGCGGTTGGGCCAACCTGTTCACTTGGTGAAGTATGCCCGGGTTCTCCCCCAACCCTGCGGTTGCTTGTACTCCCGCAACATCTCCCAGGGAACCGCTCCAGAGTCATCTTGTTGGCACTGCGTCATGAAGACCTTCCATCCAACTATCTGCGTGGAATTGCACCTTACGATTGTCCAACAGTGCATTGCACCGGTTGATGGGATCAGACAGTGATGAATTCTGGATGAATCGTGGGGCGATCGTAAGCTTGTATATCAAAAGTCAGGACCACCAGGGGCCATTGTCCTGGAGCCTACTCAGGGAATATTCGAGGTTCCTGCTTACCGTGCGGCTTTCCCCAGGAGACTGCGGAAAGTGGAGCCGAGGGGGATCGAACCCCTGACCTCCGCGCTGCCAGCGCGGCGCTCTCCCAGCTGAGCTACGGCCCCAATGATGGCACTTCGGGTCCGAAGAGTATATTTGTCTGGCCGGAAGGTGTCAACGAGGGTCGGTCAGGGCAAGCCTGACCAGGCCCAGCCTATTCCTCCCAGCGTTCTTGGGGCGCGCCGCGCCAGAGGGATTCCAGGCGATAGTAATCGCGGGCCTCATCGGTGAAGACGTGGACCACGATGTCTATGTAGTCCAGGCTGATCCAGGCCGTCCCCTCGTCCAGACGCCGCGAGCGCGGGCGGAACCCGGCGTCGTTCATCTTCTCGATGACTTCCTCGGCGATGCGCCGCGTCTGGCGCTCGGTCTCGCCGCTGGCTATCACGAAGTAGTCCGTGTACGAGACCGCCTCCCTGAGATCCAGGATCAGGACGTCTTTTCCGAACATGTCGCTTGCGGCCCTTGCCGCCGTGACCGCCATGTGGTGCGTCAGCGCCTCGCCGTCTTCGACGCCGAACGCTGTCCCGCGCCGGATGGCGCCATCTTCGCGGTTCATGAGGTCTTCTCCCTCAAACTTCCTCCTTAGATGCGTTTTCCGTCGCCTTCATACAACCCCCTGTCCTCGATTATTTCGTATACGCCATCTGGAACCATGTAGCGAACGCTCTTTCCCTGCAGCATCCTGCGCCTGATGGCGGTCGCGGAGATGTCCACCCGCGAGCATTCCACCGGCACTATCCTGTCGAAGTTCCTCAGCCTCGCCTCAAGGTGACCGAGCGCCGCGAGATCGTAGCCAGGCCGCGTGGCGGCGACCATGATCGTCTCCTCCAGCAGCCGGTCCGGCTCTTTCCAGGAGAGCAGGTTCGACACCTCGTCAGCCCCTGTGATGAAGTACCATTCCCCACCAGGCACCCTTTCTTTGAGGATGGGCAATGTGTCCACCGTGTGCATGGGACGCCCGGCGTCCACCTCGACCCGGTCAACCGTGAAGCGCTCGTTGCCCTCCACCGCAGCCTCGACCATCGCAACCCGGTATTCGGCGTTCGCCCGCACGCTCGAGGCTTCTTTGTGAGGCGGGATGCCGCCAGGCACGAATACGACGCTGTCCAGCCGCAGTTCCTCGCGCACCTGTTCAGCGATGATCATGTGCCCCAAGTGGATGGGATCGAAGGTCCCACCGAAAATCCCGATCCTGCCTACCCGCAAAGCGCCCTCACCTGAAATCGAACTCCATATTGCCTATGCGCACCTCGTCGCCAGGACCGGCCCCTGCCTTGCGGAGCGCGGCAACGACGCCTCTTTTCTCCAGCTCCCGCCAGCCGTGCTCAGCGCCCTCGGGGCTGTCCCAGTCCGTCTTCATGACCATCCGCTCCACTTCTTCCCCGAAGACGGCGTAACCGCCGTTCTCGCCCTCCACCCGCAAGCCTTTCCACTCTGGCCTGAACACTCGATGCTCCCGCAGAGCCTCCTCGGGGGTGGGCGCCTCGCGCTCCTCCAGGTTTCTTGTCCGCTCCTCCAGCAGATCCCTGAGTTCCCCGACGCCTTCGCCGCTCATGGCTGAGACCTGGGAAGCGTACGGGAATGCCTCCCGCAGATATTCACGCAACTCTTCGTCCAGGAGATCCACCTTATTCAGCGCGACCATTATGGGTTTCTCCGCGAGGCGGGCTGCATGCAACTCGGCCCGCAGGGTTGCCTCAGCGCCCTCCGGATCCTCGCTCGCATCGAGCAAGAGCACCAGGAGCCGCGCCCGCGCCACGTGCCGCAGGAAACGATTTCCCAGCCCCCTCCCCTCGCTGGCGCCGGAGATGAGGCCGGGGATGTCCGCCACCACGAACGGCTCCCTGTACCGCCTCTCGTCCACAACCCCGAGCTTCGGCACGAGGGTGGTGAAGGGGTAATCTCCCACCTTCGGACGGGCCGCGCTCAGGGCTGCCAGCAACGACGATTTGCCGGCGTTCGGCAACCCGACGAGCCCGACGTCTGAGAGAACGCGGAGTTCGAGCCGGATCTCACGTTCCTCCCCAGGCAGCCCCTTCTCCCTGAAGGCTGGAGCCTGGCGGGTCGAGGTTGCGAACGAACCGTTGCCCCGGCCGCCCTCGCCACCACGGGCAACCACGAAATCCTCTTCCGACCCCGAAAGGTCGGCGAGCAGACCGTCGCCATCGAAGACGAGCGTGCCGACCGGCACATCCACTACAACGTCCTCGCCACTCTCTCCAGCCCGATTGTTGCCAGAGCCGTGCGCGCCGCGTTCGGCTTTCACCAGATTGCGGTGCGCGTAAGGTTCGAGGGTGGCGAGATCCCTGGTAGAACGCAGGATTACGGAACCGCCGTCGCCGCCTCGGCCGCCGTCGGGGCCGCCACGAGGTTTGTACTTCTCGCGGTTGAAAGAAACGCTGCCGTCACCGCCGCGCCCGGCGCGGACCGTGAAACGGGCTTCGTCTACGAACTGCAAAGGGGCTAGTAACCCCCGTGGGGCGTGCTCAGACCGCTGCCTCCTCGACGACGGGCGCCTCGGTGATGCTGACCATCTTCCGGCCCCGCCTCAGCCCGAACGTCACCACGCCGTTCGCCGTCGCGAACAAGGTGTCGTCAGAGCCCTTGCCGACGTTCCGGCCAGGATGAACTTTCGTTCCCCGCTGGCGGATGATAATGCTGCCTGCGGAAACCCGCTGGCCCCCGTAGCTCTTCACCCCGAGGCGCCTGCCTTCGGAGTCCCTGCCGTTCCTCGACGAACCTCCACCCTTCTTATGAGCCATTCGAAACCTCCAGTATGCGTATGCGGGTCAGCTCCTGCCGGTGCCCGGTCTTCTTCCTGTAGTCCTTCTTCGCCTTGTACTTGTAGACGTGAATCTTGTCTCCCCGCAGGTGCTCAAGGATCTCGGCCTTCGCCGTCCTCTGGCCGAGGTCGATTCCATCATCGTCGGCCACGAAGCCGACAGGCAATTCGACGGTATCCCCCACGTCGCCCTTCAGGCGCTCGACCACCAGTTCCTGGCCCTCGCCAGTCCGATACTGCTTCCCACCGCTTTTCACAACCGCAAACATAAAACCGCTCCCGAAGCTTCTAGGATTTGGATAAACACGAGATCATACACGCTGAACGCACAGTATACCCGCCGAATCGGCCTCCGACCAGTCGCACAGCCTCACAGGCCGACTTGCTTCTAGCCCTCGGAACGGGAGTGCATGGCAATACTCTGCAACAGCCCGAGCGAGATGACGCTCACGACGAGGCTGCTTCGCCCGTAGCTGATGAAAGGCAGCGGAATGCCCGTGACGGGCATCATGCCCATCGTCATCCCGACGTTCACGAAGACGTGGAAAAGGAAGATCGTGGCGACGCCAACGGCTATAAGCACTCCGAAGCGGTCCCTGGAAATGGTGGCCACATGAAGTATCCGCCACACGAGAATCAGGAAAAGAAGCAGCAAAACCAGGCAGCCGACGAACCCTATCCTCTCAGCCAGGTTGGCGAAAATGAAGTCCGTGTGATCCTCTGGCAGATAACCCAGGTTGGAGAGCGTGGTCGCCTCCTCCATGCCTTTGCCTGTGATCCCGCCAGAGCCTATGGCGGTCTTGGATTGCGCCACCTGGTAACCGAGATCCGTGCTGCCGGATTCAGGGTTGAGGAACGTCGTGAGACGGGCCACCTGATATTCCTCCAATACCTTCAGCTTCACCGCCAGCACGAAAGCGCCGACCGCCGAAGCCGTGAGCAGCCCGAGCTGGATGAGTTTGGCCCCCGCTATGAACGACATCGTGAAGAAGACTGCCCCAAATACCAGCGCGGTACCCAGGTCAGGCTGCATGAAGACCAGCAGGGCGGGCAGGGCTACTATGCCGAGTCCCTTCAGGAAGTTCAGGTAACCGCCGACGTAGACCTCGGAGAAGAAGCCAGCGAGCACTATGACCATGAACAGCTTGGCGAACTCTGAAGGCTGCACCTGCACCGGCCCGATGTCTATCCAGCGCTGGGCGCCGCCTGCCATCTCACCAGCGATGGTCACGACGAGGAGCATGGCGAGCACGAGCAAATACAAGACCTTCAGGTGACGCTTGAGTATCCGATAGTCGAACAGCGCCAGCGGAACCGCCCCAACAAGCCCCACGACGAACCCGATAGCCTGGTTGGTCGCGTAGTATTGCCTGGCCTCGGAGCCTGCCACGTACACGGCCATGATGCCCGCCGCGGAGAGGGCTATGGAGACCAGGAGCAGCACCCAATCTATAGACCTCAGCCTGCCCGTGAAGCTAAATGCTCCGGTCCGGGCTCCCGTGCGGGTCATGCTCATCTATCCTCCTTGCCCCTAGCGAAGTTCAGTATCCACCTGCCGACCAGAAATGCCAGCAGGGCGTTCAGCAGCGCGTCGGGGAGCACCCCTTTTACCAGGAAATCGCCGAGCGGCGGCCCCTGGAGGCCAGCTAGCGTGATCGCGGCCAATCCTATGAGATCCCGCACAGCCACAGCTACCCCAACTACCTGGGATAGCAGGAAGACCTCTGCCCGCTTGCGCGGCACGGCCCCCACGCGAGACGCCAGTATACCCGCCACGAGCCCGCCAAGCGCACCGACCCCGAAGAGCCCGATCCCCCCACCCAGGGCGTCGAAGATCACACCCCCGAAGAATCCCAATAGCACGGCCTGTAGATCCCTGAGGGCCGATACCGCGAAGACGATCCCGATCACTGACACCTTCGGGGATACGCCGCCGAAGGTGAGATAAGGCGAGAGCACGGCTTCGAGCAAGGCGGCCACCCCCACCACGATGGCGGCCCTGGAGATGGAGAGCCGCATCATCGGACTAGCAACCCGAAGCCGCTAGGCGGGCTACCAATCGGTGATCACCCGCACCTCTTCGAGATCCTGCGGCTCGACGGCTGGCGTCACCACTATCTTCTTGAACTGGTCTATATCCTCGGAACTCACGGACTCGACCGTCCCGACGAGGAGGCCGGGCGGGAAGAGCAGCTCGTAATCACCGGCCCGGCCGCTGGTGACCACGAAGTCTCCCCTCTCGACTTCGGAGCTGAGATCCACGTACTCGACGCCAAGGTACTCCTCCCAACCGGTGCGGATCATTCCCTCGCCGTAAGATTCGCCGTCTCCCTTCGCTGGCGACAGCCCGCCGGAGGAGCGGTCGAACTCGGCGGGAGGTACGATCCTGACGCCAGCCGCGAACATCTGGTCAGTCATCAGCATGACCTCCGAGGTGTGGAGGCTGACCTCCGTGGTGCGCCCGACGAGCGTGTTGTTTCCGAAGATGACTGGCTTCTCCGGCTTCACGCCGTCGGCGCTGCCAACGTCTATGATCACTCTGTTCGTGAACTGGTCTCCAATCGGCGCTATGACGTTGGCCAAAGGCCCATACTTGTACGCGGGCCGCTGTCCGTCAAGCAACTCTCGCAATCGCTGGTTCTCCTGCTGCAACCGCGACGCCTCGGCTGCGAGCTCCCTGTTCTCCATTGCCTCGTTGCGGAGCTTATCCTCATCGCCCTGCCTGATCGCATCCCCCGCCGCGGCCCACGCGCCTTCGAGCGGCCTGGCAGCGGTGGCGGCAACGCCGCGCACGGGCCGCAGAACCTCGGCCGCGCCAAGCTGAACCGTGTGCAACGGCCCACAGCCGCTCCCCGAGCATGGGCCTTCCTTCACGTAGATGGTGAAGAGGGCGAGGCTGACGATGCACAGGATAAACAGGGCCGCGAGCCCGCTCGCGGAGCCTGACTTTCTACGCCCCATCAGACCCTTCAGGATCCGGAGAGAGCACTACGATAGTACTTTATCTCTTCCAGCGAGCGCCCGCTCCCGATTGCGACGCACATAAGGGCATCTTCCGCAATGTGCACCGGGATGCCGGTCTCGCGCCTCAGTCGCTCGTCCAGGTGCCTGAGCAGCGCCCCTCCGCCAGCCAGCACCATGCCGCGGTCCATGATGTCAGATGCAAGCTCGGGCGGCGTGCGGTCCAGCGTGTCGCGGACAGCAGCCACTATCGCGTCAACGGGAACGTTGATCGCCTCCCGGATCTCCTCGCTCGTGATGACTACGGTCTTCGGAAGTCCGGCAACCAGGTCGCGGCCCCGGATCTCCGCCGATTCCTCGACTTCGAGCGGGAACGCGCTTCCAAGTTCGATCTTGAGTTGCTCGGCTGTCTGGGTGCCGATGGCCAGCTTGTACTCCTTCTGGATGTACGTCGAGATCGCATCGTCTATATCGTCGCCAGCGATGCGGATCGAAGACTTCGTCACGATGCCGCCGAGTGAGATCACGGCTACCTCGCTCGTGCCGCCGCCGATATCCACGATCATGGACCCCTGCGCCTCATTCACCGGCAATCCAGCGCCGATGGAAGCGGCCAGCGGCTCCTCAATGGTATACGCGATGCGCGCCCCAGCCGACTCCGTAGCCTCTTTCACGGCCCGAAGTTCCACCCCGGTCACGCCGCTCGGAACGCAGACTACAACGCGGGGGCCGATCAAAGTCCTGAACAACCGGCGCGGCGGCTGAACCTTGCGGATGAAGTAGGCGATCATCTTCTCCGTGACCTCGAAGTCGGCGATGACGCCGTCTTTCAAGGGCCGCATGGCTACTATGTTGCTCGGCGTTCGCCCGAGCATCCGCTTGGCCGCGGAGCCCACTGCCACAACCTTGTCGGTCTTCGTATCTATCGCAACTACAGAAGGCTCGGAGAGAACGATCCCATACCCCTTGACGAACACCAGCGTGTTCGCGGTGCCGAGATCTATCGCAACGTCCCTCCCGAAAAGTCCTCCAAACACACCGATCCCCATCCGCTCAAATATAGTTCGAGTTTGCGGCCCCAGCGCGTGCGCCTTCCAAACGTCTCCCGGCATCACCCGGCTAGAGCATCCCGTGTTCCTTCATACTAAAGTACTCATGGCCTAATATCACGTGATCCAGAACCTCGATCCCGACAATTTCGGCCGCGTCACGCAGCCTGCGCGTGACCTCCCGGTCCTCGCGGCTCGGCCCTGTCTTGCCGCTTGGATGATTGTGGGCCAGGATCACGCTTGCCGCGCTCGCCCGGATCGCCGGTTTGAATACCTCGCGGGGATGAACCAGCGAAGCGGATAGAGTTCCGACCGAGATCGTTGGGAATTCTATTACTTCGTTTTTGGTGTTCAAGAGTACGGCGACGAAGTTCTCCCGGTCGAGATTGGCGATCCGGCCCCTCAAGAGCCCATCCACATCCGCGGGCGATGATATCACGGGGCGTCCGGGGTTGCGAACGCGCCCGAGGCGCTTCCCGAACTCCACAGCAGCCAGGATTATGCACGCCTTTGCCTCGCCTATTCCGTGTATCCGAACGAGGTCGTGAACCGTCACCTGATGCAGCCCGAAGAGGCCGTCGTTCTCGGAGATGATCTGGCCCGCAAGCTCCACGGCGGTCCTCTCGGCGCTCCCGATACCGAGCAATATTCCGAGCAACTCGGCCTCCGAGAGTGCCTCCGGCCCGGCCTCGAGCAACCGTTCGCGTGGCCGAAGCTCGGGAGGCATCTGCTTTATGGTGTACCGGCGGCGCTGCTCCATGCCGCCATTGTAAGTACCTATCGGTACCAGCGCACCCCGCGGGCTTCGAGCATACGGACAGTGAGGGCAAGCGGAAGGCCGACCACGTTGGTGTAGTCGCCCCCGATCCACTCCACGAACATCGCGGCCCGGCCCTGTATCGCGTACCCGCCAGCCTTGCCGAACCCCTCCCCGAAATCGGCATACGCATCTATCTCCGCCTCGCTCAAACGCCGCATCCGCACCGTGGTGACTGCGTGTCGCACGGCTACTTCGCCGCCAGCGGCCACAGCGACGCCGGAATGAACTTCGTGGGCGCAGCCTTGCAGCAGCCCGAGCATCTCGTGCACGTCTTCGACGCCCCTTGCCTGGCCGAGAATGCGCTCTGTACCGATTGAACCCGGGACGTACACGATCGTGTCGGCGGCTACCACGACGCCTGCTGGCTCATACTCCGCGACGGTCAGCGCCTTGCCCCTGGCGTTGGCCTCGGCTGTTGCTTTTGGGTCTTCGAGGGTGACCTCGGGGAAACCGCTGGTGCGGGTCTCGAAATCGAAGCCAGCCTGGCGGAGAAGGTCTACCCGGCGGGCCGAGGCTGAGGCAAGCACGAACTGCATGGGAATATCGAGTGGTATCTGGTTTAGCCGAAGAAGAGGCCGAGCTCTCTTGCGGCGCTCTCGGGGGAATCGGAGCCGTGGACCAGGTTGTCCGGCATGCTGAGGGCAAGGTCGCCGCGGATGGTGCCCGGGGCCGCGTTCGCGGGGTTGGTGGCGCCCATGAGGTTGCGAACGGTCCCGATCGCACCTTCCCCCTCGACGGTCATGGCGACGACCGGCGTCGAGGTGATGAACTCGACAAGCTCTTCGAAGAACGGCTTCTCGCGGTGTTCTGCGTAGTGTTCCTCGGCCAGCTCGCGGCTAACGTCCATCAGCTTGAGCGCCCGGATATCGAGGCCCTTGCTTTCGAGGCGGCGGATGATCTCACCGATCAAACGCCGCTTCACGCCGTCACCTTTTACGAGCACGAGCGTCTGTTCCACGATTTGTCTCCTTCTCTCTTCGTCTAGTTGGCGCGTTTGCCGGTGCGCTGGTCTGTTTCGCAGTAGGGACAGAGGTCCCAGTTCAGGTCCATGGCCCGTTCGCAGTGTACGCAGGATTTCTTGAGTTCCCAGCCGCATTGCGGACAGAGCAGGAAATCCCTCTCGACGACCGAGCGACAGTTGGGACAAAGGAGCACCCGGCTACGCAGTTCTCGTTCGAGGACCGCAAGTTCCAGCTCGCGTTCGCGGGAGTCGAGGGCGTACTCGGGGGGGCGTATTATCAGGTAGATCAGGGTCCCGAAAAAAGGCAACAATACCGCGACGATTCCCCACAGGAAGGGAACCGTGTCCCTGCGTGCCGCGTCTGAATAGGTCCAGTACACCAGCGCGAACCAGAACACTACCGTGAGCAGGATCAGGAGCTGCCAGGTGATGCGCAGAATAGGGCTCGTCAGGATATCGTCGATGACCTGGAATGGGTCGGGGTCGGTCTGGAGCGCAGCGAGGATCACCTGGTTCATCCCATGAACCTCAGCATGAACTGGTAGCCGAGCCCGAACGAGATGACCGCCACGATGGCGAGCAGCACGGCGAGCCTCCAGGCGCCGCTGGCCCTCACGCGGCCCCCCTCAAGTTCCGCAATACCCGGCCCGCCGTATACAGGGAACCAGTAACCAGCACCACACCATCCAATTCTTCCATCTCCGCGACGGCCGCAGCCAGGGCGTCGCCGACGTCCATCTCCACCCGGCCCCGCCTCCCTCCAAGGTCTCGTGGTCCATATTCGCGCTCGACCCACTCAGGGTCAGCAGCCCGCTCGTTATCCGGGCGGGTCAGCAAGAGCGCGTGAGCCTGCTTACACAACCGGGGAAGCATACCCACGATGTCTTTGTCCTTCAAGACGCCGAATACCACAGCCAATGGCCTGTCCCCGTATTCAGAGCGCACCGCGCCGAGCGCGGCCTCCAAACCGGCCACGTTGTGGCCACCGTCAACGACTACTGGCACGCCACGCACCTCGTGACGCTCGAAGCGGGCTGGCAGCCTGCCCGCGACCCGCAATTCCACCTGCCCTCTGGCGTCGGCATCCAGCCGTCTGTCAGTCAAAATCTCCGCCGCCCTGACACCAACCTGGATGTTGCGCGCCGCGTAGCCAGGGAAAGCGGATATGCCCGGAGAATCCAAAACGGCCGGTTCTTCCACGGCCATAATGAGGCGGGTTCCGGCACGTTCGCTTTCATTGCGGGCGATCTCCACTACGCGCGGATCTTGGGTGCCGAGAACCAGGGTTTTCGCTGAGTCGAGGCTTGCGAGTTTCTCGCTGGCGATGTCCTCCACGGTATCGCCGAGGATCTGCGTGTGATCCAGGTCCACGTTGGTGAGCACCACCATCTCGGGCGACGCCGCCGTGGTCGCGTCGTGGCGGGCACCGAGGCCGGCCTCCATCACAGCGAAGTCGAGACCGGCGTCACTGAATAGTTTCAGGGCGCCAGCGGTCAACAACTCGAACTGGGTGGCTGGTACGTTGTTCCCATCCGCCACCTCGATGACGCTGCCCATCGCGGCGGCGAACTCCTCTTCGGAAACGAACTCGCCGTGGACCATCATCCGCTCGACGTACGAGAGAACGTGTGGCGAGAGGTATGCCCCGGCCTGATGCCCGAGCGCTTCGAGGGCGGCGGCGAGGGTGATGGCCGTCGTGCCCTTGCCGTTGGTTCCGACTACCTGGACCACGCGGAGATCGCGCTGCGGGTTGCCGAGATGGGCGAGCAAAGCGTCTATGCGCTCGAACCCGAGGTCCATGCGCTGGCGACGGTCCAGCTCTTCGCAAACCGCGGTGAAGGAATGATTTGTCGTGGTGCGAGGATCTATCGGAGGTACTCTTCGAGGCGCTGCTCCAGGGTGGAGAGCATCCTGTTGTTCACTTCCAGCTTCTCGCGCTCGCCAGAGACCACATCGGCGGGGGCTCGCTCGACGAACTTCTCGTTGGAGAGCTTGCCCTCGGCGCGGCGCACTTCTTGCTGCACGCGGTCTATCTCCTTCCGCAGCCGCTCAACCTCGCCTCGCCGGAGATCCTCGCTAAGTACGATCTCCACGGCCGCGTCTCCCGCCGGGAGCGTCGCCCGCGTCGCGCCATCCAGGTTTTCGACAGGACGAACGCCAGCCAGAGTCACGAAAACCTTCTCGTCTACCCTATCAGGCACCCGGCCCTCCAGCTCACCCTCGATCTTCGATTCCGCCCTGAAGGATCTGACGGCGGAGACAGCGCGCCTGGTGCGCTCGAGTAAGGCTTCCGATTCAGGATCGTCGAGTTCCGGATCGAACGCCGGAAAGGTCTGCCGGGCCAGCAACTCATCCGCCCCCAGAACCCGCGACATCTCTTCCGTGGCGAACGGTATTACCGGGTGAAGGAGCCTGAGTATCCCGGAGAAGACTTCCCGCAGCACGTGCGGCGTCTCGGATGAAGGTGCGGATTTGGAGATCTCGATGTACCAGTCGGCGAACTCGTGCCAGGCAAAGTCGTATACGAGGCGCATCGCCTCGGAGAACTCGCATTCCTCAAGCAGCTCGTCGTAGCGGCGGGCAGTTCGGTTGAGGGAAGAGTGGATCCACCGTTCCGACGCAGATGGTCCTTCCGGCCCGTCAACCGCCTCGGGATAGCTCGACACGAACCGCATTGCGTTCCACAGCTTGGTGACGAAGGCCCGTCCCATCTCCGCCCGCTCTCGAGAGTACGGAAAATCCTGGGTCGAGGACTGGTAGAGGAGGCCGAAGCGCACGGCGTCCGTGCCGTATTCGTCCAGGAGGTCGAGGGGATCTATGGTGTTGCCCTTGGAGCGGCTCATCTTCGTGCCGTCCTCGGCGAGCACTATGGAGTGGACGTTCACCTTGTGGAACGGTATCTCGCCCCGGAAACGCAGGCCCATCATGATCATACGCGCCACCCACAGGTACATGATCTCACGCGCCGTCGAAAGCAGGCTCGTCGGATAGAAGTACCGAAGGTCATCCGCATCCTCATCCGGCCAGCCGAGCGTCGCGATGGGCCACAATCCGCTGGAGAACCAGGTATCGAAAACGTCAGGGTCTTGCTCGAAACCGTCGCCAGGCGATTCCTTGGAAGCCACGACTTCGCCATCAGGGCCGTACCACACGGGTATACGCTGGCCCCACCAGAGCTGGCGGCTAACGTTCCAGTCACGGATGTTCTCGAGCCACCGGATCGTCTCGCGACGCCAGGAATCTGGGTAGACGGTGATCTCACCTTCCTGAAGCGCGGCTATGGCGGGATCCGCCAGCTCGCGCATCGAGCACCACCATTGCTCCGAGAGCCAGGGTTCGATGACAGCCCCGCACCTGTCACAATGCCCGACCCTGTGCCTGTACTGCCGAACCTCCCCGAGCAGACCCCGCTCGCCCAGCTTCTCCGCCACGGCGGCGCGGGCTTCCTCCCGGCTCAATCCGGCGAATTCGCCGCCGTTCTCGTTGATGGTGCCGTCCGGGTTCATGACGTTGACGGGTTCGAGGCCGAGGCGCTCACCGATCTCGAAGTCGTTGGGATCGTGAGCCGGGGTCACCTTGAGTACGCCCGTCCCGAACTCGGGGTCAACGTGATCGTCGGCGAGAACTTCGATCTCCCTATCCACGAACGGTACTTCGACCCGGCGGCCTATGAGATCCCTGTACCTTTCGTCATCTGGGTTGACGACCAGCGCCACGTCGCCGAGGATGGTCTCGGGGCGGGTGGTGAAGACCTGCGCGTAGTAGTTGCCGTCAGGTCCAGGGCCTTTGCCGTCGGCGAACGGGTAGCGGGCTCCGTAGAGTTTTCCTTCGACGTCCTCGTAGTTGACTTCGAGGTCGCTGATGGCGGAGCGGTCGTGCGGGCACCAGTTGGTGATGCGATTGCCGCGGTAGATCAGCCCGTCCTCGTACAGCTTGATGAATGCCGTGAGGACGGCGTCCACGTATTCGTCGTCCATGGTGTACTGAAGTCGGCTCCAGTCCACGGAGACGCCAAGCCGCCTGTACTGGCTGAGTATCCGCTCACGTGTGTTCAGGGCGAACTCGCGGCATCTTTCGACGAAAGCCTCGCGACCGAGATCCCACCTCGATTTGCCTTCTTCGCGCAGAACCTTGCGCTCGACTACGTTCTGAACCGCGATGGACGCGTGGTCCACACCAGGCAGCCACAGCGTCTCGAAGCCTTTCATCCTGGCCCGCCGGGCGAGCGCGTCCTGGATCGCACCGTTCAGCGCGTGGCCCATGTGCAGCGCGCCCGTGACGTTGGATGGCGGGATGACTATGCAGTACGGTTCTTTGTCCGGGTTCGGGTTCGCGTCGAAGACGCCAGTTCGCTCCCACTCCTCGTAGATACGCCCCTCCACGGAACGGTAGTCATAGTTTTTCGGGATCTGCTGGCTCAAGGGAGAAACGTACCTTCCGCCGTTATAGAGACCTGTTCTCGTTCGTAATTCGTGAGTAGTAAGTCGTGAGTCGAAAAACGACTCACGACTCACGGGAGCGAAGCGACCTAGGCGGTCTCCTCTTCGTCGTACGAGTACTTGGCGTTGGAGCCTGTGGTGAGCGTTGGCTGCACGCCTTCCTTCACGGTGTCGGCGTCCACTACGCACTTGGTTACGTCAGACCGACTCGGCAGATCGTACATGGTCGGCAACAGCGTGGATTCCAGGATGCTCCGAAGTCCACGGGCGCCGGTGCCACGTTCGAGCGCGAGTTCAGCGACCGCGCCGAGGGCCTCGTCGGTGAACGAGAGATCCACCTTGTCGTAGCGGAAGAACTGACGGTACTGGCGCACGAGCGCGTTCTTCGGCTCGGTGAGGATGCGAATGAGATCCTCTTCCTCCAGGCGCTTCAAAGTGGAGATCACAGGCAGCCGTCCCACGAACTCGGGGATGAGCCCGTATTTCAGGAGGTCTTCTGGCTGGGAGTGGCTCAGGATCTCGTCCTTCTCCTCCTTGAGCCGCGACTCTACGTCGCCCCCGAAGCCGATGCTCCGCTTGCCGATACGCTGCCTGACAACGTCTTCGAGCCCGCCGAAGGCTCCGCCGCAGATGAACAGCACGTTCTTGGTGTCTATCTGCAGGAAATCCTGGTGCGGGTGCTTGCGCCCGCCCTGCGGCGGAACGCTGGCGACGGTTCCTTCGAGTATCTTGAGGAGCGCCTGCTGCACGCCCTCGCCAGAGACGTCACGCGTGATGGACGGGTTGTCCGACTTGCGCGCGATCTTGTCTATCTCGTCTATGTAGATGATCCCGGTCTCAGCCTTCTTCACGTCGAAGTCAGCGGCCTGGATGAGTTTGAGCAGGATGTTCTCCACGTCCTCGCCCACGTACCCGGCCTCGGTCAGAGCCGTGGCGTCCGCGATGGCGAAAGGTACGTTGAGGATGCGGGCCAGCGTCTGGGCGAGGAGCGTTTTGCCGCTCCCCGTCGGCCCTACGAGCAGGATGTTCGACTTCTGAAGCTCGGTGCCGTCGGGCGAAGCCTCGGCTGCGCCCATCGAAATGCGCTTGTAGTGGTTATAGACGGCGACGGCGAGGACCTTCTTCGCGTCTTCCTGGCCGATCACGTACTCGTTCAGGATGCGGTTGATCTCACGGGGCTTGGGGAGGTCGTCGTCCTTGAGGACTTCCGGCCCCGAGAATTCCTCGTCTATGATCTCGTTGCACAGTTCGATGCACTCGTCGCAGATGTAGACGCCTGGACCAGCGATGAGCTTCCTGACCTGACGCTGGCTCTTTCCGCAGAATGAGCACTGCAACTGGTCCGATGGATCCCTCATACGCTTACGCCCTCCCCCTTCTCGTCGTGCGCTTCCACTGCTCTACCCGCATCCTTACCCGACTACTCTACTTCGGGACGATTACCGACGATGTTGTCGATCATGCCGTACTCGACGCTCTCCTCCGGCCCCATTATGTAGTCCCTGTCTGTGTCGCGCTCGACCTTCTCGAAAGGCTGGCCCGTGTTCTCGGACAGGATCTCGTTCAGGCGCCGCTTGGTGCGGATGAGCTCCTCAGCGTGGATCTGCACGTCCGAAGCCTGTCCCGCGAGCCCACCAACGCTCGGCTGGTGCAGCAGAATCCTGGTATTCGGCAATGCGTTCCGTTTGCCCTTCGCCCCGGCGGCCAGCAGGAATGCGCCCATCGAGGCAGCCATGCCGAGCGCGGTCGTCTGGATGTCGGCGTTCACGAACTGCATGGTGTCGTAGATGGCGAGCCCAGCGGATACGCTCCCGCCTGGGGAGTTGATGTACAGGTTGATGTCCTGCTCGGGGTCTTCCCCGTCAAGAAGCAGAAGCTGCGCCATAATGGCGTTCGCCACCTGATCGTCAACCGGCGTGCCCAGGAAGATGATGCGGTCCCTGAGTAGCCGCGAGTAGATGTCCATGGCCCGCTCGCCGCGCGGGCTCTGCTCTATGACGTATGGAATAACGCCGTTGATGTCGTAGCTCATTCTTTCTCTCCTTCGCTCGTGGCTTCGCTCGCCGTTGCCTGTGGAGTCTCGACTGCGGACTCTACGAGGGCCTCGCCCGCCTCGGGCTCCTGCGCCTCGTTAGCGTCCGTCTCGTCGGTCTCCTCTGCTTCCTCTTCTTCCTCGGGCATGGGCACCGCGACCGCGTTCTCCGCGAGGAAGGTGAGGGCGCCCTGACGGGCCACCTCTTCTTCGAGGAGGGCATACGTGCCGTTGGCGCGCATGGTCTCGGTGATCTCCTCCGCGCTCCGCCCTGAGTCTTCCGCGAGATGGTGGATCTGGTGTTCTATCTCGTGCCCGTCGGCCTCGATGCCCTCGGCCTCCACGATCGCGTCGAGCACCAGTTCCTTCTTCACGGCGTCGGCTGCATCGTCCCGCACGCGGTCCTTCATCTCGTCGCGTTTCACGCCTGCAAGCTCGTAGTACTGCTCGGCCTGCATGCCCTGGCCCGCAAGGCTGCGCTCGAAGGAGGCAACCATGTCGTCTGCCTTCTCGTCAACCATCACGTCGGGCACCTCGACCTCGGCCTGTTCGGCGACTGCATCCAGGACCCTGCCCCGGAACTCAGCGTCGACCTGCTGGTCCAGGGATTCCTGCAACTGCTCGCGGACTGCCGCCCTGAACTCCTCCAGCGTCTCGAACTCGCTCGCCTCCTTGGCGAACTCGTCGTCAAGCGGCGGAAGGTCACGCTCTTTGATCTCCTTGACGTGCACCCGGAACAGCACGGACTCGCCCTGGAGCGAAGCCTCCTGGTAGTCCATGGGGAACGTCACCCCGAACTGTTTGTGCTCGTCGGCGTTCATCCCCACCAGGTTCTCCTCGAACTCGGGGAGCAACTCCCCACGCCCGACCTCCATCATGTAGTCCTCTGCCTGCGCGCCTTCCACGGGGCCTCCGGCCAGGCGCTCGCCGTTGAAATCCAGGATCACGAAGTCCCCCTGCTGCACCGGCCTTCCCCCGACCGCGGCCAGGGTGGCGAACTGCCCGCGCATCTCCTCGACCTGGGAATCCACCTGCTCCTCTTCGACCTCCACCTCCCGGCGGGGCACTTCCAGACCCTTGTACTGCCCGAGGGTCGCGGCAGGCCGAACCTCCAGGGTGGCTGAGAACTTGAAACCATCTTCTTCGGAGATGGGGTCGTCGAACTCTATCTCCGGCCTGTCTATAGGACGCAGGTCTGCCTCCACCACAGCCTCCGAGTACCAGGCTGGCAGGCTCTCTTGAAGGGCTTCGTAGTAGATGTAGTCCCGCCCGAGGTGGTTCTCCACTATGCGCCTGGGCGCTTTGCCAGGGCGAAAGCCTGGAACCCGCACCTGGCGGCCCAGCTCCCGAACCTTCTCCTCGACGCCCTGCTTCACGGCCTCCGGGGAGACCTCCACGTCAAGGCGGACCTTGTTATCTTCCAGTTTCGTTACGTTCGCCGTCATACGCTCCAACTCTTCTCGACCACAGGCAAGAACCTCGGAACTAGCGATGTGCGAGAGGCGGGATTCGAACCCGCACGCCCGAAGGCACTAGATCCTAAATCTAGCGTGTCTCCCGTTCCACCACTCTCGCTCGCCCTCTGAACCTGCGCCGGATTATAGCAGTAGCCCCCGGCTTCTCGTCGCGCAGCGCCCCTCTTTACGCTATGGGCGCAAGCCAGCGGCGTGGTGGGGAGAGAATCACGGTTCCAGACCAGCCAAGGAAGTCAGTTGCGGAAGTTCTTGAGGATTTCCGCGTTGGCTTCATCATCGGGAATGAGTACCTCGCTGCCGCTATCCAGGGTTCTGGGAATGCCCTGTAGCTGGGTCGAGGTCATCTGGGCGTTGCGTCCGTGTTGGATCAGCAACCTGGACAGGGCCACCGCCGTATCCAGGCCCATGTCGGATTCGACGTTCTCGTTGATTACCTTGATGTACTGGGGCAGCTTGGTTATGGACTCCCAGCTCAGCGCCTGGCTACGCAGGGCGGCCACGAGTTGCTGCTGGCGCTCTATGCGCTCCAGGTCCGCCCGCGGCGTTCCCCTGTAGCGGGCATAGAGCAGGGCGTGGCGACCGTCGAGGGTCTGTACCTTCCCCTCTTCCATCTTCCAGTTGGGGGGGAACTCGGTGGTGATCTTCAACGTGACCCCGCCCATGGCGTCGATCACATCAGAGAAACCCCGGAAGTCCACGATGGCGTAGTTGTCTATGGATACGCCAGTGAAGTTCTCCACCACCGCACGCGCCTGGTCCACACCTCCATAGTTGTAGGCGGCGTTGATCTTATCCTTCACCCCAGGCTCGGTCTCCACGTACATGTCCCTTGGTATGGAGAGCAGTTCGATCTTGCCCGTGTCAGGGTCGATCTGGACCAGCATCATGGTGTCGCTGCGCGACCCATACCCCTCGGCGTGGTTGTTGGGGCGCTTGTCCACCCCCAGAACGAGCACGTTGACCGTGCTATCGGTGATCTCCTTCGACGCCTTCGCGAACTCTTGCTTCTCTTTCTCCGGGTCAGGCTCTGGCGTGTCCTCCGCCGACGCTTCCATGGAGCTGACCTCGCTAACAGTGGAACCCGCCGCCGCTTCCATGGAGCTGACCTCGCTAACAGTGGAACCCGCCGCCGCGCCGTTTTGATCCTGGTTGCCGCCGTTCCCGGAATCCCGTCCGCCGGTGAGTGATGAAGCATTGGAGAGCGAGACTGCCCCCACCCATGCCACCACCCCTAGCAAGGCTATCAAGAGCAGCACGATGACCAGCCGCCGACGCCGACGATAGATCAAACGGTTACGGTAGGCAGACTCACCTGGCCGCCTGGTTGTATTCTGAAAATCACGCATATTCGGATGAGTTTAGCGTTCTAGGCGTCGCAAAGCAATCGCCTGACGAAGAATATTTTCAGTGCTGGCGCGAAAGGTTCTCACAGCCTGCTAAACAGGCGGCGCACCAGCATCGAAGCGAGTATCGTCGAGGTGGCGGTAATAGCTCCTTTGAGGACAGCCTCCAGAATATCGTCCTTGATTCCCCGCTCCTCGGGTATGTCTATGAGCCGGTCTGTCACGTAGCGGCTGATGCCGAAGGCGATACCCGCCGCGACAATGGCAACGGCCCGCTGCCGGGCTTCATTACTCAAACTGTTTGCCTCCATTGACTCTTCCCGGACACTATGTACCCATAGACACTATCCGATAATCGGGGGGTCGCGCCAGGGCTCAGAGCAAACGCCTCGCGCCGTAGTAACCGTTGATGTATTCGATCCTGCCGACGCTCACCCAGTTGGAGTAGGCATTGGCGTGGATCAACTCTCCGTTGCCTATGGCTATCCCGACGTGGGAGATGCTCTCGTCCGTTCCGTGCTCCTTGAAGAAGACGAGATCCCCTGGCCGAATGTCCTCCCGCGCTACTTCTTCCCCATAATAATATTGCAGCGCCGGGCTGTCGGGGAGGTAGATGCCGAACGCCCCGTAGGTAAGCTGGGTGAAGCAAGAGCAGTCCACGCCAGCCTCTTTGGAGCATCCGCCCAGGGTGTATTCCTCGCCCATCCAGGTATTGGCCTCGCGCAGTATGTCGTTTGCCGTAAGGTCGTCCTCGAAAGCCCGCTTGACCATGACGGCGTCGGCCACCACGTACCCACCGACGTCAGCGGATGACCTCGTGTACCACTGTGAATTCTTGGCAACCGGCGCATCGCCCTTCTTCGGGTCAACGCCGTTATTCGGATCATCCGCCGTCGTGTCGCGCGAAACCCTAACCGAGTACTTGTCGCCCTCCTCCATCTGGAAAGTGCCTACCTTCACCCAATGACCGCCCCTGGTGCGCTGGTCCACGGGCGACCAGCGAAGCCCGTTCGGCGTCAAAACCCCTATGCGGGCCGACCCGTTGAAACCCCGATCCTGCGGCCAGCGGGCGTATACCGTATACAGGGCGGTCTTCGGAATCCTAACCTTGAAGCTGGCCGGGGTGTCCCCCTCCGATGGCCTGGCGAACCTGTAGTTCTCGCCGACATACGATTCCCCCTGGCCCGTCGCCCCCCACCTGTGCGCGTCGAACCGATCTGTGGCGTTATCCACCACCTGCGTGTATGGCTCCCACTTCGCCCCAGTCTCCTTCGGGAACATGGCCGTCCCCGCAAGCATCGAGCTACCAACCACCACGACCATCAGAGAAACCATAGCCAGACGACGCATACTCCCCCTCCAAGGTGCGCCACCCCGGCGCCGCGAGATTTTCCTGAATTGTCACACAGTTATCCGACCCAGCGCAACAGTGTTTCGCGGCCACTTGCAACTAAAAGATCAGGACGACGCCTCGACTCGTGCCACACCCTTGGGCCATAATCTCAGCGGCGGGCGACGCTACAAACTGCCAGATTGGCGCATCATGCCGCCGTCCACATAGAAAGTGCTGCCTGTCGAGTAGGAGGAGGCGTCCGAGGCCAGAAAAACGGCGAGGGAGGCAACGTCTTCCGGCTGTCCGATCCTGCCGAGGGGAATCTCAGATAGCAGCTCCTTCAGCTGTTCTGGGTGGTCCTTGAGATTCTGGTTGATGGGGGTTTCGATGGCGCCAGGGGCGATGTTGTTGACCGTAATGCCGTGTCCGGCCAGCTCCACGGCGATGGTCCGCATCAGCATCCTGACGCCACCTTTGGCGGCGCAGTAGGACGCGTTGGTTGGCATCGGCAGGTCCTCGTGCACCGAGGAGATGTTGATGATGCTGCCACCATTTCCCTGGGAGACCATTTGCCTGGCGGCCTCCTGGCAGCCGAGCCAGACCCCCGTGAGGTTCACGGAGATCACCTTTTCCCATACTTCGAACGGCGTATCCAGGAACGGATGCTTCTCCTCGACGCCAGCGTTGTTGACCATGATGTCCACCCGCCCGAACTCCTCCACGGTCCTGCCAACCAGGTTCTTCACATCCTCCGGCCTTGAGACGTCGGCCTGCACGGAGATTGCCCTGCCCCCGGCCTTCTCGATCTCCTGAACAGTCTCCTCACCATCCTCGGGGTGGCTCCTGTAGTTCACGACAACCGATGCACCTTCGTGCGCCAACGCGACCGC
>JACDAR010000049.1 GCA_013695335.1 Rubrobacter sp. | reverse complement strand
GGGACGTATTCCGGGTTGGTGGGGCCATCGTGCAGATCAGCATGCCAAGGACGCCTTGTGCCAAGCTCGCGGCGAAGAACGGCGAGCGGCTCTTTACGAAGTGGGTGGCCGACGCTGGATACACAGGGTTCTACATGCGGGTGCTGTCAGAAGGAATGGTGGCCGAGGGAGATAGCTTCGAGCTGGTAGCGCGGCATCCAGATGGAATATCCATCTCCGCCGTCAACGACGCTTTCTTCGGACAGTCAGTTGATCCGGATCTGATCGAACGCCTCTCGACCCTGACCGAGTTCGGCGCGGACGGACGTGCGCTGTTCGCGGAACGTCTGGCGCGATTGCGGAGCGCATCGTGAGCCTGAAGGTGCGCATCATCCCTTGCCTGGACGTGGACGCTGGTCGCGTGGTGAAGGGGACCAACTTCACAAACCTGCGGGACGCCGGAGACCCCGTGGAGCTTGCGGCCTTCTACGACAGGGAGGGGGCGGACGAGATCGTTTTCTACGACATCACAGCCTCCCATGAACAGAGGGATACAGCCGCCCGTCTCGCCCGCGCCGCAGCCGAGGAGGTCTTTGTCCCCTACACCATAGGCGGCGGGGTGAGGAGCGCGGATGACATGCGGTCCATGCTCCGGGCCGGCGCCGACAAAGTCTCGGTGAACAGCGCCGCCGTCCGCGACCCTGACATCATAAACGCCGGCGCCGAACGCTTCGGGAGCCAGTGCGTAGTCCTCAGCGTGGACGTGAAGCGGCGGGGTTCCGGTCCTGGATGGGAGGTCTACCTGAACGGCGGGCGGGTGAACACGGAGATGGACGCCATCTCCTGGCTAGTCGAGGGAGAGCGGCGCGGGGCTGGTGAGTTCGTGCTGAACAGCATGGACGCCGACGGCACGGAGGTCGGCTACGACCTGGATCTCATCTCCGCCGTTGCAGAGAAGACGACGCTGCCGATCGTTGCATCCGGTGGAGCGGGGAGCCCGGAACACATGATCGCCGCCGTCAACGCGGGCGCCGGGGCCGTCCTCGCCGCTAGCATCTTCCACTTCGCCGAGTACAGCATCGCCGAGGTCAAAGAGCACATGCGCCAGGCTGGAATCCCGATCCGTTGAAAGAGGAAACACACTTGCAGGCCCACCATAACGAGGTACTCGGAGGACGATGAGCGAGGCGGAGAAAGTAAACTTCGACGAGAGCGGCCTCGTCCCGGTAGTCGCCCAGGATGCGGCGACGGGGGACGTTCTCACCCTCGCCTACGCCAACCGCGAGGCTGTCGAGACGACGCTTTCGAGCGGCGAGGCCCACTACTATTCCCGTTCGCGAGATGAACTGTGGCGCAAAGGCGCGACCAGCGGCAACACCCAGCGGGTCGTGGAAGTTCGCCTGGATTGCGACGGCGACGCGCTCCTGTACAGGGTGAATCCGGAAGGACCGGCTTGTCACACGGGAGAGAAGACGTGCTTTTTCACAGTGCTCTCTGATGAGGCTGTGGAAGGCAAAGGGGAGATCGGGTTCGGGGAGATGGTCGAGCGGCTCGCCGCCACGCTAGCCGACCGTCACAGGGATATGCCTGAGGAATCGTACACGGCTGAGCTTCTCGGGCGCGGCACGGATCGCGTCGCCCAGAAGGTTGGCGAGGAGGCCGTGGAGGTCGTGATCTCCGCTCTGCGGGACGACAGGCTGGCCGAGGAGACGGCTGACCTCGTCTATCATCTGCTGGTTTTGCTGGAAGAGCGGGGCGTTGGTATCGGAGATGTGGCGAAGGTGCTGCATGATCGGCACAGGTAGCGAGGTTTCAGGCATCGCGGGACAGGGATCGTGATGCCCGCTTTGATCCCCTCGCTCGGCGAGGCCAGGAACCTTGCCCGCCGCTACGACGTGGTGCCAGTGTACGCCGAGTTTATAGGGGATCTCGAAACACCCATCTCCGCCGTCCTCAGGTTCGCGGACGAGGAGAACGTCTTTCTCTTGGAGAGCGCTGAGTCAGCCGAACG
Source organism: Rubrobacter sp. (assembly GCA_013695335.1). Lineage (GTDB taxonomy): Bacteria > Actinomycetota > Rubrobacteria > Rubrobacterales > Rubrobacteraceae > JACDGB01. The sequence continues at coordinate 1,764 of JACDAR010000049.1, read as the reverse complement.
CTTCGGACGCTACTCCTTCCTCGGCTTCGATCCCAAGCGTACGCTCACTTTCCGCGACGGCGTTTATACCGTCGTGGACGCCGACGGTGTGCACGAGGTTCCGGCGAAAGACCCGTTCACTGGCCTCGCCGAGATAGTCGGCAAGAAGAGCGTCGCCCCGCTGCCCAACCTGCCAGCGTTCGTCGGCGGCGCTGTCGGATACTTCTCCTACGACGCCGTGCGCTATCTGGAGCGGCTGCCGGATGCCCCGCCGGACGAGCTGGGTGTCCCTGAGGCTTGCTTCGCCGTCACGGATACGCTAGTCGTTTTCGATCACCTGCGGCACAAGATCCTGGTCGTCTCGCTAGTTGACGCCGCCAGGTTGCGCGACGTGGAGGGCGAGGGTTTCGCCGCAGCCTATCGTCGCGCCGCGGACGACATCCGTCGGGTGGCCGAGAAGCTGGCTACCCCGCTGACACGACGGGCATTGTCGTCGGGGAGTGGACGGTTCGAGGTTTCATCCAACTTCACGGAGGCGCGCTACGTTGAGGCCGTGGAGCGGGCGAAAGAATACATCCGGGCTGGGGATGCTTTCCAGATCGTACCCTCCCAGAGGTTCTCCGCGGATATCGGAGACCTCGATCCGCTTCTGCTGTACAGGGGGCTCCGCACCGTGAACCCGTCTCCGTACATGACGTACCTGAAACTGGGCGACTTGTTCCTGGTTGGGGCTTCGCCCGAACCGCTGGTGCGCGTGGAGGGCAGGCGGGCGATGACCAGGCCCATCGCCGGAACGCGGTGGCGGGGCGCGACGCCGGAGGAGGATGCCGCGCTTGCCGAAGAACTACTCGCTGACGAGAAGGAGCGGGCCGAGCACGTGATGCTCGTGGATCTCGGTCGGAACGATCTGGGTCGCGTCAGTGAGATCGGCACGGTCAAACTCGAAAGCTTCATGGAGATAGAACGCTATTCCCACGTCATGCACATCGTCTCGACCGTCGAGGGAAACTTGCGCGAGGATCTCACCGCCCTCGACGCCCTGGCTGCAGCCTTTCCCGCAGGGACCGTCTCGGGCGCGCCGAAGGTGCGGGCCATGGAGATCATAGACGAACTAGAACCAACGCGTCGTGGTCCATATGCAGGCGCCACGGGATACTACGGCGTGGATGGCAGGCTCGATACGTGCATCACCCTGCGCACCGCCCTGCTCAAAGACGGTGTGGCATACTTCCAGGCCGGTGGCGGCGTCGTGGCTGACTCCGTGCCGAAGCTAGAGTATAAGGAGAGCCGGAACAAGGCGAGGGCGATGGTGCGTGCGCTCGAGGTGGCGGGGACCCGTGAGATGTGGCTACAGGGATAGCCTCGGCGGAAAGTTGCGTCCGGGCCTGGCTTACAATTACCAAAACCCCTTGGAAAGTTAGTACATTTGGAGGATAAACACAGATCCATAGTAAGTTACCGTATGCAGGCGCCCGCTATTCTGGCGCCTACGAGGGAGATGTGATGGCAAAACGAGTGTTGTTGGTAGACGATCACGCCATCTTCACCCAGGCCATGAGGCTGGTGATCGGCAAGGTGGACGGCTTGAAGGTCGTCGGGACCGCAGGCACGCTCGCTGAGGGGCGGACTATGCTCTTCGGAGAAGATGCCACGGACGTGGATCTCGTGGTCATGGACCTGATGCTTCCAGACGGAAACGGCGCGGCATTGATCTCCGAGATCAAAGCCACAATGCCGACCCTCCCAGTCGTGGTGCTGAGCGCCGATGCCCACTTCGACACCGCC
>JACDAR010000296.1 GCA_013695335.1 Rubrobacter sp. | reverse complement strand
AGGGCGTGCGCGTTGGCGTCCACGCACCTGGCGGTTGGGATGCCTTCGCCGATGGTGATGACAGCCCGCCATTTGGTGAAGCGGGCGCCCATCTCACGGTACTCTTCGAGCCGGTCCGCGAGCTTGTCGAGGCCCTGGGTGAACTTCTCGCCTGGGGCGAGGGGCATGTCAACCGTGCTTCCGTCCACTTTGATGCCTGGCATCACGCCCTGATCTTCGAGTACCCTTGGCAGCGGCGTGCCATCTGACGCCTCCTGGCGGATTGTCTCGTCGAACAGGATCACACCGGATAGATACTCCCCGATGCCTGGCGTGGTGAAGAGCATCTCGCGGTAGTCGCGGCGGTTCTCTTCGTTGGATTCGATGCCGACGGCGTCGAACCGTTTGCCTATGGTGCCGAAGCTCTCGTCCGCGGCCAGGATGCCCCGGCCCGGCCCGACCATCTTCCTTGCCGTATCTTCCAGAGTCTGCAAGTTCATCTTGCCTCCTTTTCCAACTCCCACGGCTTATATTCCCCGATCAGCCGAAAGATAACGCGGACGCAGATGCCTGGGAGCGGGATCACGGTATGCGAACGCTCACTTTATCCATATTGATTGTGGACCGGCTGGGAGAGCGAAGTGGATGGATAATGATCGCCGCGTCCAAAGGAGAGATGACGGCAATCGTCCGGGGATACAAATCCCCATTTCGTCAGGGGCACTCTTCGAGACTACTTTCCATAAGCTGAAGAGCCGGAACGTAATGTCTCCAGCTCTTCATTGTAAAGTCTTATCAGCTACTCGTTCTTACATGTTCTGGCCTGGAGCGCGCTCGGACGGGCTGCCAGTATTAGCGCGGCACTCATTGGCTGTGGGATCGGAGTCCTTGCCATCCTGGCCAAAGTACGAGAAGCCTGGCGAAGTCCCCTCTGTGTTCACGCAGTGCGCGGCGGAGGCCGGCGCGCCGACCATCAAAGAAGACATCGCGGCGAAGGCGATACCCAAGATAATTCTCTTCTTCATGTGTAAGATCACCTTCCTCCTCCTTTAAAAGCCATACGAAGTAGAGAGTAGGACAGATCACCATAGTATCGATTTATTCAGATATGTATTCAGGGACCGGCGGAGCCCTGAAGTTTCGTGTGATAAGTTCCGGGGCAGGATCGTCCGAAGATTTGTCTGAAAATGCGCCGCCCAGACGGCGGGAGGAGACCATGAGTAACCGGCTCGCAGACGAGACCAGCCCTTACCTTTTGCAGCACAAGGATAACCCCGTGGACTGGTACCCGTGGGGCGAGGAAGCTCTCTCTCGGGCGCGCGACGAGGACAAGGCCATCCTGCTCTCCGTCGGCTACTCAGCCTGCCACTGGTGCCACGTCATGGAGCGCGAATCGTTCGAGGATGAGGCTACCGCATCCATAATGAACGAACACTTCGTGAACATTAAGGTGGACCGTGAGGAGCGTCCCGACATAGACTCCATCTACATGTCAGCCGTGCAGGCCCTCACCCGTGGCGGCGGCTGGCCGATGACCGTGTTCCTCACTCCTGACGGCGCACCTTTCTACGGCGGCACGTACTTCCCGCCAACGCCACGCCAGGGGATGCCATCCTTCCAGCAGCTACTCGTCAGCCTCGCCGACGCCTACGAGAACCGCCGGGACGAGGTTCTCAAGAGCGCGGATGGCGTCAGGGAATACCTCCAGGCCGCCACTGGCGCAGACATCCCGAAGGCGGGGACAGCAGGAACCGAGGTACTGAACAACGCCGCCGGGTCGCTGCTGGAGCAACTGGACCGGCGCTCCGGCGGCTTCGGCGGCGCGCCCAAGTTCCCGCAGGCAATGAACCTCGAAGTGCTTCTGCGCCACCATCACCGTACAGGAGATGGGATCGCGCTCTCCGCCGTCGAACTCACGCTGCGGAAGATGGCCGAGGGGGGCATCTACGACCACCTCGGCGGCGGCTTCGCCCGCTACTCCGTGGACGCGCATTGGCTGGTGCCGCACTTCGAGAAGATGCTCTACGACAACGCGCTGTTGAGCCGGATCTATCTCGAAACATTCCAGGCCACCGGAGATTCGTTCTACCGCCGCGTCGCCGGGGAGACCCTGGATTACGTGCTGCGCGACATGACCAGCCCCGAAGGTGGTTTCTATTCGGCGGAGGACGCGGACTCCGAAGGCGAGGAGGGCAAATTCTACGTCTGGACGCCCCAGGAGGTCGGGGATGTGCTCGAGCCCGGGGACGCGGACCTCGCGATGCGTTTCTGGGACGTGACAGAACGCGGCAACTTCGAGGGCAAAAATATACTGAACGTCTCCCGTCCGCCAGAAGCAGTCGCCTCCGAGTTCGGGATGTCGGAGACGGATCTCTGGTCCCGCATCACGGAGATACGGACGCGACTCTTCGAGGCCAGGGAGAAACGCATCCGTCCCGCGCGCGACGAGAAGATGCTCGCCGCCTGGAACGGCCTGATGCTCCATTCCTTCGCCCTCGCCGCGAGGGTCACGGGCCGCGAGGACTATCGCGAAGCAGCCAGGAAGAACGCCGCGTTTCTGCTCGAAAAACTGAGGGAGGACGGGCGCCTCCGCCGCTCGTACAAGGATGGCCGCGCCCGCTTCAACGGCTACCTCGAAGACTACGCGATGGTGGCCGATGGGCTTGTGGCGCTGTTCGAGGCGACCTTCGAGGAACGCTGGCTCTCGGCGGCCGGCGAGCTGTGCGACGCCATGAACGAGCTGTTCTGGGAAGGGGATCGCGGAACCTTCTACGATACTCCAGCCGACCACGAATCCCTGGTCACCCGTCCGCGCGACGTATACGACAACGCAGCGCCGTCCGGGACCTCGGTCGCCGCCGAGGTGCTGCTCCGGCTCTCGCTGCTCCTCGACCGCGACGACTACCGCGTCAGGGCCGAGTCCGTCCTGAAATCCCTGGGCGGTGGCATGGAGAAGGTTCCGGGCGCGTTCGGCCGTCTGCTCGCCGCCCTCGATTTTCACCTCTCGCGCCCGAAGGAGGTCGCCGTCGTCGGAGATCCCGGCTCCAAGGATACGAAAGCCCTTCTGGATGTCGTCTTCGGTAGCTATCTACCGAATAAAGTAGTCGCGGGCCGCGCACCTGATGGGGATACCGCCCCAACGATACCGCTCCTCACCGACCGTCCGATGCGTGAAGGGCGGGCCACGGCATACGTATGTGAGGGTTACGCTTGCCAGAGCCCGACCACCGAGCCGGGGGAGCTTGCCAGGCAGCTTGTGGGTTCGTGATTCCGGTTTTCGGTCGAGACTATGCCTCGACGAAAAGAGCGTGACCGGGTCGAGTCTCCGGCAGAGCAGCCGATGCCTTCTCTACAAGCGGAGCGAGATCTTCATAAGCGTTGCTCCTCGCTTGGAGGACTACGACTGCTATATCGAAGCGTGAGAGGTTTTGCTGGTAGGGTATGTTCTGGTCTCTGGTCAAGAAAACGTCGAACTCACCCTGAGCAAGGTTCAGCAGCTCTCCGTTTTTCTTGCCCTTCCAACTGCGGCTGGCAACGGTCGAAACCTCGTGCTCAACGTCGAAGAACCGTTTGAGGCGCCGATCTACATTCTCATCGAAGAGCACGCGCATCGGCGAAGTCCTCAACCGCTTCGGGTGCCAATCTAAGGAATGCGATGGCCTGTCGGCGTTCTACGGTTGGGAAGCCGTCAAGGAAGTCTTCAAGGGTATGACCCGCTTCGATGTAGTCGGTCAAGGTTTTTGCCGGGACCCTGGTACCGGCGAAGACGAGCGCGCCGCTCACCACCTCCGGGTCGCGGGAGACGATGCCTTTCTCTGCGGGGTTCATGGTCGGCTCCTTTCTCTCGCCACCGATTATACGATCCCCTTGCAAGCGCCCGGCACGCGAAGTCCAAGGATCCATCGGTGGTTCACCTGCGCAGTTCCCGCAGGTTATCCCACAGGACGTAGAGGCCAATCACCAGCACGGCCAGGATGACTGCTTGCCAGAAGAATTCGTAGGCGAGAACCAGCACGGAGACTATGGCGAGGCCCACGTTGACGGAGCTGATCAGGTTGGTCAACCGTCCCCTGAAGCCAGCCTCCACGAAGGCGAACAAAGCGATGCTCACGACCAGCGCGCCTGTCAGGTGCTCCCGCTCGAAGGCCACGATGGCGACCAGGCTGATCAGGACCAGCCCCACGCTGAGCGCGGCCCACGCCTCGGCCACCCTGCCCGTGCGCAACTCCGTGTCCGACGCTGGCTGGTGGGCGTGGGTAATGTGCGCCCGCAGCGGACCTTTCTCGCCCGCCTTCAGGCGTTCTTCGTGGTCGCCGAGCGACTCCCCGATGGTCTCACCCGTTGCCAGTTCTTTTCTGAGTCCCGCGACCTCCCCGGACAGTTGCTTTAGCTCGGCGACCTTTGCATCGTAGGGGCCGTCCATGTGGGACCGGCCGCGCATGGCCTCTACCTCGACGCCAAGCTCCTTGATGCGCAGGCTCCTGGCTTCGATCTCCTGGCGCAGCTCTTCGACGTGGGATGAGATCTGCTTTTGCCTGGTCTCGACGATCTGCATCTGTTCAGATCGAGTCGAAACCTTGTCCAGCCCAGCCCAGCCGACGGGATCGTGCCACGCCTGGGCCGGGCTCTTGTCGCGCCTGTACATCGGACCAGCGGGGGCGTCCTCACCCTCGAACGGGTCACGGGTATACAGGCCCCATAGTCCCCTGTACTCGCGCACCCAATCTGGCTCAGGTTGCTGCATCAGGCGCGGCCTATCCCATTCGCGATCCTGCCCCGGACCAAGGGAGAGGCCATCGCCCCGCGCGTAGTCCACGAACGGGATGGTGAAGAAGCTGGTCTGGCTCGCCGATGGCCTGTCCAGGGAGTACTGGCGCAACTGCTTCTGCCAGAAATTGGTCATGGCGGTGGAAATCTTGGACATCTGACCGGGGAGCCGGATGGGCAGTTCCGTCAGGTATTCGCCGGGCGCGTAGAAGCTGGCGTGGGAGCCCGCGCCCACGTAGACCACCATGTGTTCCCCGACCCTGTCCACCTCGGGGTCGTCCCAGCGTCGCCTCAGGTTGTCCCCTGTGTATTCGTGGGATGCGTAGGCCACCCACTCCGGGACGAACTCTCCGGGTTCGGGCTCTGAGAGGAAGATCATCACCTTCTCCCAGTCGGCCTCGTGGTCGTTGGCCCCGAAGAAGCCCGAGCGCCAGTCGTTGAAGGCGTAGAAGAGCCAGTACTGGAGCACGGTCCAGCCGTTCTGGCGCATCACCCTTCCGTGGTAGACGTAGTGTTCGGCCCCGTCCATAATCCTGCCGTAAGCTATGGAGCCCGCTGCCGTGGACTCCCCAGGCACCCGGCCCCTGGCAAGAAGGGCTATCTCGTAGAGCGCGTCAGCGAAACGCGAGGTGTATCCGACGCGGGCCAAACGTCCCTTGCCCGTGCTGAAGATCTTCTTTGTCTTGTCGTCTTCGTCCGTCAGGCGTCGTCTGCGCTGGAGTTCCTTACGGGCGCCCCTCGAATACACTTCCCTGATGCTCCTTGGGTCGGTGAACCGCAGGTAATGTACGGCCCCGAACTCGTCGAGGGGTTGCTGGGCCAGCGTCTCCAGGCTCAATTTGTCGCGGGGAACCACGCACACTGGCTCGTCGTTTCCCCGCTGCACCCACAGGCTACAGGCGCGCACGTAGTGGGCCACGTCCAGCGGATAGAATTGCTCGCCCCGCGTGAAGCACAGGACTGGCTCGAAGCGCCGTAGCAGGGCTTCCGCCGCCTCGGGGCTCATGTGATCCCCGGTCATCTGCGTCTGCCCCCGCCGCCAGTGGTCTGGCGCGAATGAAAGAGCGTTCGCACGGTGCGGGAATTGAGGTAAAGGATGATCAGAACGCTGGAGATCATCACCGGATACACGTAGATAGGCGTGTTTTCGGCTGAGTACAGCCACAGGCAGACAGCCAGGCACAGGCTCTGGGAGCTGGCGGCTAGTAGCCATCCCCTGCGGGCCACTATGACAAGGCTGAGCGCCGCGAGGAGCGCGAGCACGGCGGAAGGGACGAAGAAGACCGAGGCTACGTCGCTTACGCTCCGCTGGACCTCCGCCGAGACCTCGCCCTGCTGGGCCAGTACGCTGAGGTCGAGCAACTCGTAAGCCACGAGACCCGCAAGCCCCGCAGCCTGAAGAACCAGCAGCAAACCCGTCAGGCGTGCCGGCCTGTAGCGGGCTTTCTGGACGCGCTCGAAATCCTGCCGCCCGTCCGGTTCACTTTCCCTGGCTAATGTTTCCATGCCTGCGCCTCCTCCCACATTCGAGACACGCGCATTGTAGCCCGTAACGCTGTCTGCCTCGACTGTGAACGGTCGGGTCAGCCTGGTTATCTTCAGGTTTCCCTGTCCGGTTCCGCGTTCTCCAGCAGCCCCCGCAGTTTCTGGATTTCATCCCTCAGGCGCAGTATGTCTTCGCCGGACAGGTTGCCGAGGCTTTCCTCTATGCGATCCAACCTCTCTTCGAGCCGGGAGTCTGCCTGGCCTTCGCCGTGATCCGCGCCCTCGATCATCTCCCGCAGGCGGTCTGTGGATTGCTCGTAGAGATCGCCGCCAGGAATGCGCCGGATGAGGCGTTCGATCCCGCTCCTGAAGAACAGCCCGAAGACCGCGATGACGAGCAGCGCGCTGCCGAAGCTGGCGACCATCTCTATGAGTACCTCCCGAAACACCACCTCCGTGCCGAACAGCCGCGACGCGCCGACGATGACGGCCCCGAGCACGGCGAGCGCCACCATGCCGGGGACCGAGATCAGCCTGGAGAGGTTCGGGTATTGAGGGTCTTTGCCGGACAAGGGTTTTTATCTGAAGATCGAGAGCGGCAGGTAGGAGGAGACGATCCAGTTCGGGGCGTCCACGATCTCGGAGATCTTGAGGTCAACAGCGAGGCTTGCAAGCACGTACGCCTCCACCGGCTCTATCCCATACGTGACGCTTATGTGCTCGACCATCGCCCGCAGCGAATCCTTCGCCGCCTGCATAAGATCCGGATTGACGCCCATCGTGGCGTACCAGCCAGCGCCCTCTGACTTTGGCGTCAGCGGGCCTGGCGTCTGGAACTGCGGCGCCGGGATGGACTTGCCTTTGATGAGGTTGAAGCGCAATGACGCGTACATGGGGCACTCGATGCCCGTGACGCAGACCTCCCCGTCGCCCTGGGCCGCGTGGGCGTCGCCGCAGGAGAACAGAGCGCCAGACACCTCCACGGGCAGGCGCAGCACCGTGCCTTTGGTGAGGTGGCGGGTGTCCATGTTCCCCCCGAACGGCCCTGGCGGCATGATGACCGGCTTATCCGGGCCGGCCTGGCTCACGCCCATCGTCCCGAAGAACGGCTCGATGGGGACTGCGATGTCGTCCTTGAAAAGCGTGTAGTCGCCGTTGGAGAGATCGAAGATCTTCAGGTACGCGTC
>JACDAR010000283.1 GCA_013695335.1 Rubrobacter sp. | reverse complement strand
CTTCGAGCGTTTTGATCACGCGGTCATCCTCGACTACGGAGACGGTGTTCCCGAACTCGTTGCCGACGAAGATCCGGCCATTGGGGGCGGAGGCCGCATCGTGCGGGAACTTGCCGACAGGCGTCTCGCTCAAGATTTTTCCGCCAGGCAGTCCGATACGCACCAGCGAACCGGATCGCTCGGCCGGTACGAGCACAGGGCCGCCGGGGGCGGCGAGATCCAGATGCCGGGGCGACTCGGGTAGCTTTACCCTGCGGACTACTTCGCCGCTGCCGCCATCGACGAGAGCCAGCCTGTCCGGGTTGGGAAGGCCAATCGCGACGAGCCCGGTCACCGGGTCCGCCACCACCCCTTCGGGAGAGGAGCCGAGCGTGACCACCCGCCCGGCGGGTTTCTCTTTCAGAGGCGGTGACCTGGTGGGTTCTGGCGCCGGGGGCGGGTTTGCCGGCGGACTGTATGCCTGCCCGGCAGTACCCTTCTCGGGCTTGCTCTGTTCCGTTCCGCAGCCTGACAGCGCGATCACGACCATGACCGCAACGAGTAATCTATGGCCTGCCAGGCTACCCCACGTTCCCTTCACGGTACGACCTATTGAGGGAATCCTCCACCATGTCGTGTCCTATTCTATTCCTGGAGCCGGTCTTTCTCCGCCAGAAGCTCCCGGATCTTCGCCTCCATCTCCCCGTACGCGCCCTCACCGAAGTGCCTGTAGCGGATGAACCCGTCGGCGTCGATCAGATACATGGCAGGCCAGTACCGCTGGTCGTAGGCATTCCAGGTAGCATAGGAGTTATCGAGGACGACAGGGTACTCGATCCCGGCCTCCCGAACTGCCTGCTCGACGTTGGCGTACTCCTTCTCGAAACCAAACTCGGGCGTGTGGACGCCCACCACCATCAGCCCATCGTCCGCGTATCTCTCGTGCCAGCGGTTGATGTAAGGCTGCGTGTTCTGGCAGTTGATGCAGCTGTAGGTCCAGAAATCCAACAGGATGACCTTCTCGCCCCTGGCTTGTTTTATCGAGACATTATCCGCGTTTATGAACCCGGTCGGGGCCACGATCTCCCCCGCCAGGTCGAACTCGTTCTCTTTGCGTGAGATGCTGCGTGAGATGCGCGCCCCTTTCGCTTCGGGATTCGACGACGTGTGATCCCTCGTATCTTCGGAAGCGCTATTAGCCTGATCGGCGGTTCCCCGGTCCCCTGCGCCTTTACGGGGCTCTTCAGCCTGACCTCGCATCTGCTTCGCTTCAGGTTGGCCGGACTGATCGGCAGCGTTCGGACTGTCGTTCGCCGACGCTTGAGTTTCGACTGTACCAGCCGCATCGAGACGAAGTTCGATGAAGGCGATGGCGCCCACAACCAGCACCAGCGTCAGGACGAGCAGAAACGGCCTCGGGATCATGGATCTCATAGAAACACCTCGTTCAGGACTTGGAAGTTTGCCAGCAAGCTAAGTTGTCCGGTGAACACGAGCACCCCCATCCCGATCAGGACGGCCCCAAAGATAGTATGGAGCCTCGCGGCCATACGGCCATGCCGCCTGAAGAACGCGAAAGCCCTGGATGGGAACAACCCGACGAGCAGGAACGGCGTCCCTAGCCCCAGAGAGTAAGCAAGCAACAAAGGAAACGCCGACGCTGGCTGGGCCGTCGCGAGGGCTAGCGTGCTGCCGAGGATCGGGCCGACGCAAGGCGTCCAGGCGACAGCGAAGGAAGCCCCGAAAAGGGCTGGAGCCAGATAGCCAGATCCGATTTTCGACTGTTTGATCGCATATTCTCGATCGAAGGCTGGCACTCGAAGCAACCCTGTCATGTGCAACCCGAGCAGAACGATCACGATCCCAGCCAGCCGGGAGAGCCACGCCAACGTTTCCGCCGCCACACCTGCGAGCGCCGTATTCAAAGCGATACCAAGGACGGCGAACACGACCGAGAACCCGGCCACGAAAAGCACGGTTCCAGCAAGCACACCCCGCCGCCTGACATCTTCGTGACCGAGGGAGGTGCCAGCCAGTTGAGCGAGGAACGCAGGGATCACGGGCAGCATACACGGCGAGAGAAAAGACGCCATCCCGGCTGCCGCCGCAAGCGCAAGCGTCGGCTCGGCCATCCTTCCACGCTCCTTCCCGGCTACATCGCCCGCGAACACGAATGCTGCAACTTATTCCATCAATCTAGCCGGAAGAACTTACGGAACCCTTATCCGGTTCTTAAGAGAGGCTTAACGATCCTTCTCCCACGCAAGGAACTTACGCTTTTGACGAACGCTCTCTGCGGCTGAAAAGCCACGTTCTCGTTGCGGCGCTCCCGTTGAAAGTGCTTTGGCGGGCGGCCCTCGCCCGGCCGCTACTGGATCAGCGCCCGCAGGCCATGTTGCGCGAGTTCACTGCCTACGGGCGGAAGCTCTGTCACTAGTCGATGGATGGCGCTGCGCCGTACTCCTCGTCGGTGACGTGCTCGCCCCACGAAACAGGGCTGCCCTGATCGTCGACTTCCTGAATCGCTATGTGGGTCATGAAGCGATCAGGGGCAGCTCCGTGCCAGTGGTCCTCGCCGGGCTCGAAGAACACACGGTCACCGGGACGAATCGCCTCGATAGGTCCGCCGCGGCGCTGACAGAGGCCGACGCCCTCGGTGATGTAGATGGTCTGCCCGAAGGGATGGGTGTGCCAGGCAGTCCTGGCTCCGGGCGTGAAGTGGACGCTTGCTGCCGCTGCGCGGGAAGGCCCAGAAGGCGACGCAACCGTGTCGATGTAGACCGTGCCAGTGAACCACTCGCTCGGCCCGGTCGCGGTTTCGAGATTATTCCTGGTGATCTGCACCGCGCCTCCCTGCGATCGCTCGACTCGTTGGTTCACGACTAGTATGCCACTGGCCTGGTAGAGATAAACTGCCAGTCCTTGCAATGGAGTGCGGCGAAGTTCCGCCGACGCAACAGTGCCATCTCCAACGGAAGACCTCCCCCAAGTCACGCGATAGCCCTCCGTGGAAATGTCGTACGTCTGGCTGTGTACCTGCCCACGGCTGCGGCAAGTCGATCAGGCCGACACCGGCCTCGACGACATATAACATGAACGGCAGCGACACTGGAAAGGGGCTTCGAAACACCACCCGCACGGGTGCGCCGCAGCAAAGCTCGTGGCGGGGAACCCGGGCAGCGTCCTCTTGACACACACGCTCTTTAAGGCTAAAAAGCCCTGTACAAGGCGATGACGGGAACGAGTAGGGTCGTGTCCCTCCGTCACAGCGAGTCGGGGATGGTGCGAGCCCGGCGCGGAGAACGGCCCGAACATCCTCCCAGAGCCGCCGGTCGAAAGCGAAGGAACAGCCAGGCTGCTTCAGGCGTTAGTAGAATCGGCCGGGTCCGCCCGTCACAGCGGAGGGACGATGAAACGTCGTCCGGCAAGAGGCGCGGGGCCGCGAGGTTCCGGGCAAGCGGGGTGGTACCGCGAGGGTCTCGAAACAGGCTCCCGTCCCCGTGGGTGGAGTGTTTGGCTCCGTCCGCGGTGGGCGGGAGCTTTTGCGTGGAGAGGAAGATTATGGTTTTTGATCAGGTGAATTCGCGGGTGAATTTCCCGAAGCTGGAGGAGGAGATGCTCGGCTTCTGGGAGAAGATCGGCGCCTTCGAGAAGTCGGTCGAAGAACGCCCCGAGGACGAACCTTTCGTATTCTACGAGGGACCGCCGACCGCCAACGGGGCGCCTGGATTCCATCACGTTCTTGCGCGTTCTTTCAAGGATTTGATCCCACGCTACAAGACCATGCAGGGGTATCGGGTGGTCCGCAAGGGCGGCTGGGACACGCACGGCCTGCCAGTGGAGATCCAGGTCGAGAAAGAGCTCGGCCTCAACGGCAAGGGCGACATAGCGGAGTATGGCGTCGAGGAGTTCAATCGCCTGTGCCGAGAGTCCGTGTTCCGATACGTGGACGAGTGGAAGCGGATGAGCGCCCGCATGGGCTTCTGGGTGGATATGGACGACCCGTACCGCACCCTCGACGATTCCTACATAGAGAGCGTGTGGTGGGCGCTCAAAACCCTGCATGAGAAAGACCTTCTCTACGAAGGCTACAAAGTCAGCGCCCACTGTCCTCGGGATCAAACCTCCCTCTCCGCAGCCGAGGTCGCCCTTGGCTACCAGCAGTATCCAGACCCAGTAGTGGACCCGAGCCTCTACGCGAAGATGCCGCTGGCAGACGAAGATGACACCTACCTCCTGGCCTGGACCACGCAGCCCTGGACCCTCATACCAAACGCCGCGGTCACGGTTCACCCTGATGTGGACTATGCGATGGCGGAGCTCAACGGTGAGACGTTGATAATCGCCGAGGAGGCGTTGGAACGGGTACTCGGAGATGCGGACTACCGGGTTGCCTCGACCGTCAAAGGACGCGAGCTAGATGGCATGAGATACAGGCGCGTCTTCGACGACGTTCCAGTCAACGGGACCGGGGACCGGGAGAGGCTGTGGACCGTGGTTCTCGGGGATTACGTCACCACCACCGAGGGGACGGGGGTGGTCCAGATCAGCCCCGCCTTCGGCGAGACGGACGCCAGCAGCGGGCGCAAATACGACCTGCCAACGATCCACCCGGTAAAATCGGACGGGGCCTTCGACGAACATTCGGGACGCTTCGCCGGAAAGTTCGTCAAGGACACGGACGCCATGGTCATCGAGGATCTACGAGATCGAGGATTGCTCTTCCGCGTAGAGGACTACGAGCACGCCTACCCGCACTGCTGGCGCTGCGGATCACCACTTCTGTACTACGCCAAGCGCGCCTGGTACGCCAGGACGACGCGGGTGCTCGACAGGTTGCTCTCGGAGAACGAGGGGATCAACTGGGTCCCCGACCACGTGAAGTGGGGCCGCTTCGGGGACTGGCTAAAGAACAACATAGACTGGGCGCTCTCCCGCGAGCGCTTCTGGGGAACGCCCCTGCCTGTCTGGCGCACCGAATCCGGCGATGTCGTGGTCGTCGGAAGCGTGGAAGAACTACGGGAGCTGGCAATAGACCCCGTCCCGGAAGACCTGCACCGACCGTACATAGACAGGGTTCGCATCCGTCATCCTGAAACCGGAGAAGAGGCAACCCGCGTCCCCGAGGTTCTCGACGTGTGGTTCGACTCGGGGAGCATGCCTTTCGCCCAGTGGGCTTATCCGAACGGCGGCGCCGCGGCTGAGGAACATTTTGACAGGCAGTTCCCGGCAGATTACATCTGCGAGGCCGTGGACCAGACGCGGGGCTGGTTCTACTCGCTGCTTGCCGTGAACACGATGCTCTTCGATCAAGCGCCATACAAGACGTGCCTGGTGCTGGGGCACATCCTGGACGCCGAAGGCAAGAAAATGAGCAAATCCCTCGGCAACGTCATAGACCCGTGGGAACTTTTCAACAGGCAGGGCGCGGACGCGCTGCGGTGGGCACTGTATACGTCAACGAGCCCTGGCAACACGCGGCGTTTTTCAGAGGATCAGGTAGATGAGGCGGTTCGCAAATACCTGCTGACCCTCTGGAACACGTACTCGTTCTTCGTCACCTACGCCCGCATAGACGGCTTCGACCCGAAGACGGATTTCGTGCCGCCCGAGCGCCGCAGCCTGATGGATCGCTGGGTCCTCTCCGAATTGCAGCTCACGGTGCAGATGGTCACGCAGGAGCTGGACGACTACGACGTGACGGCGGCGGGCCGGGCGCTCGGCGCGTTCGTGGATGAGCTCTCCAACTGGTACGTCAGGCGCAGCCGCCGACGTTTCTGGAAGAGCGAAGACGACGACGACAAGAAGTCCGCCCACTCCACCCTGTACGAGTGCCTGGTGACTGTCGCCAGGCTCGCCGCCCCATTCACGCCGTTCGTGGCAGAGTCTCTCTACCAGAACCTGGTAACGAACGTGGACGGCGGCCCTCCCGAAAGCGTGCATCTCTCAGAGTGGCCCGAGGTTGATGAAGACCTTATCGACCGCGACCTCTCGCGCCGCATGGAAGGCGCTCGGCGCATTGTGGCTCTGGGGCGGGCAGTAAGGAATGCGGCGGCCATAAAGACCCGTCAGCCGCTTAGGGAAGTCGTCGTCGTGCCAGGAGAAGACAATGCGGAGCTTCAAGAGAGTGTCGAGAGCTTAGAAGAAGTGGTGCTAAACGAACTAAATATCAAGGAGTTGCGCTTTGGTTCAACAGAGGACGTAATCGCGTACGATCTTAGACCCGATTTTTCCATAATCGGTCCGAAATATGGCAGATTGGCACCCCAGATCGCGCAGGCTCTCACCGAACTTTCCCCGGAAACGAAAATGCGCGCTGCCCAAGACAAGGAACCCGTTATAGTTGAGGTAGATGGTCAAGAGGTGACTCTGACTCCCGGAGATTTGTTGTCAGTGCATGGAAAGAAGCCTGGCTACGAAATGTACGACGGAAGCCTCGTTGGCGACATCTCGGTCGCGCTCTCCACCGACCTCGACCAGGAACTTCTGGACGAAGGGCTTGTGCGCGAGCTGGTCCATAAGGTTCAGAACCTGCGCCGGGATAAGGGCTTCAAGATAGAGGCTTCAGTCTCTGTCGGGGTCTCGGGGAGCGAGCGGGTAAGGAATCTTCTGGACAGCCGATGGGGCGAGTACTTCAAGGCCGAGGTGCTGGCAAGGGACCTCGACCTGGACGGCGGCGACTCGGACGGCGAAAACCTGAGCGTGGACGGCGAAAAGTTGCGGGTGAGGGTGGAGCCGCTGGGGTAGTCTTTCGTCAGGATAGAGAATAACGAAAAAGGGTATGATGGGTGGGGTCAACGCCATAAGGGAGCGTAAAGAACAATAGGGAGGTCCACTGTGTTCGGAAGAAAGAGCCGGGCCGAAAGGCTGAAGGAACAGGCCGAGGAAACGAGGTTCATACCCGTAGCGTCGGTAGTCGCCGCATACGAGGGCGCGAGGCCCGTTGTGGGGCGGTTGCTCTACGACGATGATCTCAGGGATAACCTCCGCGTCTTTATCGAGTCGGCCCGCAATATCTACAACGAGCTTTCGGGCGAGGACGCCACGGACATCGTCACCCGCCTCTGGGACGACGACAAGCTCCGCAAACAGGTCGAGGCCGCCGCGATGGCCGCCCAGCAGGGCAGCAAGCGGGTGCGGGGCGAGAAAATCAAAAAGGGTGGTGGAGGCTCCCGTTTCTTGCTGCTGCTACTCGCGGCGGGCGTGGCCTTCCTGTTCCTGAACCCGAAGACAGGCCCCGAGGCCCGCAGGCTGGTGAAGGAAGCAATCAGCTCCGCCACTTCCAGCGGCGGTTAGAAGATAAGAGAACTCCCTGCCAGGCTAGGCGCCGTGCTCGGTTAATTCGAGCCCGGGGTACCGGCGCCGGAGTTGGCGGTCGAGGGCTATAAGCCCCCACTTGCCCGCATCCGCGGCGAAAGAGGCGCGCAGAACTGCGAGTTCGGCAGCCGCTTCATCCCTGGCGCGTCCGGCGCGGTTGCTGGCGCTCTCGCTCGGCGTGCCGGCGTGTTCGAGGCGTTCGGCTTTCTCGGTGAGCCTTGCAGCCCTGTCGAAGAGGCTGGCGTGGGATCTTTCGTGTTCCTGAATGGCTGTGGCGGCCTTTTCGTCGAGGGCTGGATGGACCTCTGACGGCTTCCGCCGGGGTCCGGGGCGGAGCCGCGACGCGAAGCGTCCGAGCAGCCGCCTGGCCCGTTCCCACGGGGAGAAACCCAGTCCGAAAGGCGGTAAACTTCCTTCTCTCATGAGGCATATATTAAACGTTCTCGCGTTGGTCGTCGTGATCTCGTTCTCCTTCGTGCTTTCTGGATGCTCCGGGGTATTGAGCGACCAGCACAAAGAGGCCGAGAACGAAGTGTCCAGGGCTAACGATGAAATCGCGAAGCACAACCAGCTCTTCGACCAGGCCCGCGAGTCGTACGGATCGGCGCGGGAGAAGATCGAAGCCGGTGAAGACCCTGATAAACAGAAGGATAAAATCACCGAGGCCCGCGAGACGCTTCAGAAAGCCCGCGGTAGCCTCCAGAGCGCCTCGACCGGCATGCAGAACATGCGGGAGCTGGACGTAGACCCTGTCATCAAGAAATACGGAGGTCTCCTCTCGAAGGCGATGGGCGCCCAGCTCTCATCCGAAGCCAGGGAGATAGAGTTCTACGGGATCATGGAGAAAGACCCTGCCCTGAAGGAGAACCGGGACCGCGCGCTCAAAATCCTCAGCCAAGCTGGCGACGATCACAAGCAGGCCGAAAAATATTACGCAGACGCCAGCGAACTGGCGAAATCCAATCCGAAGATCATCGATCTCCCCCCGGATGCGGACGGCGAAAACCAGGGGTCGGCGCCCAACGCCCCCGAGGGCCAGCAGAATGGCGACGACTCCGGCGGATAACCTTTCTCCCGAAGCCTATACAGGCTGGCAATGCGGGCAAACGTGGGTTCCCCTGCCAGCGACGCGCAATTTGACGATCTCCGTGCCGCAGACCGGGCATGGCTCGCCCTCCCTGTCGAAGACCAGGAGTTGATGCTGGTACTTCCCGGTCTCCCCGAAAGCGTCGTGGTAGGAGTCGAAGGTGGTGCCCCGCAATTCTATGGCGCGGCGCAAGATGTCGCGGGAAGCGGCGTGGACTTTCAGTACCTCATCCGGCGTGAGGGTGTTGGCTTTGCGGGTGGGATGAACGCCTGCGGTGAACAGAACCTCGTCCACGTAGATGTTGCCCAGCCCCGCCACTACCGATTGATCCAGGAGCAGCCCCTTGATGTTCGCCTTGCGGGACAGGGCTTTCGTCAGGTATTCCTGAGTGAAATCCTCCGAAAAAGGTTCGGGTCCGAGGCGTGAGATCAGGGGGTGCCCGTCCACGGTCCCCGGTTCGTAAAGGTGAAAGTACCCGAGCCAGAGTTTGGCGAAAGAGAGCGTCACACCTCCCTCGAACTCCAGAACCGCGGTGTTCGTGAGGTCCGGCTCCGTCCACTCTGGGAGTCGGAGTACCCGGCCCGAGATGACAAGGTGGATCAAACCGACCACCCCGCCGAAGTCCAGAACTATAATCTTCCCGCGCCGTCCAGTACCGCGCAGCGTCAGCCCTACGAGCCTCCTCGTGAACTCCTCGGGCTCAACGTTGGTGACGTCAGGCCGAAACACTGCGGCCCGCAGCACCTCCCTGCCACCGGCCAGCGAGAGAACGTCTTCTGAAATGACCGTAGTCTCTGGCAGCTCCGGCACTAAGCTCCCCCATCCCCCGCGAGCAGCCGCTCCAGATAGGCGGCGACGCCGTCCTCTTCGACAGGAGGAATCACCTCGTCCGCAGCTTCGCGCACCTCGTCCGTGAGGCCGCCGACGGCGACGCCGCGCCCGGCGAACTGGAGCATATCCACGTCGTTATCAGCGTCCCCGAAGGCTATGGTGCGGGCTGGATCAACGTCCCAGTGCCCGCACAGAAACTCCAGCGCCCTGGATTTCGTACCTTCGAGCCCGCCTATCTCAACGTAGTGAGGCAGGCTACGGGTCACGAAAAGCCTCCCCCGGAAAGCCTCCCTCGCCTCGTCCAGCCAGCGGGAGACCTCGCTGGGCCGGTCCACGATGACCAGTTTGATCGGCTCTTCCCCATCTTCCCTCAACCATTCCGCTGGGGAATCCACTACTGAGACGTTCGGCTCGTCCCGGCGCATATACTGTTCGGTGGCGGGATTCTCTGGAGAGGTAACGACGCGCCCGTCCACGAAGACCCTGGCGTGCAGATCACGCTCCGCAGCCCATTCGACGGCCTCAATGCTCACGTCACGCGGCAGCGCGCGTCGCAGCAGCGTCTCGCCGTTCATTCGCCGGACCATTGAGCCGCCGTAGCAGATCAAGGGGTCCGAACCCGCGAAGCCCAGTCTTTCGGCGTGCTTCCTGGCCCCTTCGAAACGCCGCCCCGTGGCCACGACCAGGCGCATCCCAAGTTCCCGCAGTCGGCGCATGACGGTTGTGGTTCGATCCGAAATTTCGAGATCCCGCCGCAAAACCGTGCCGTCGAGATCAAAAGCCCCAAGGTCAAAGGGCAGGCTATTCTCTTCAGTATTACGATCAGCGATCAACGGAACCTTTCCATGTGTGGAGCCGAGGGGATTCGAACCCTGACCTCCGCCGTGCAAAAGCTGTGGGATAGTTTGCAGCACTCTTCCTGAGATTGCAAAATAGCTGTAAAACGTCGCATTTGTTCGTCAGTGCTTTTCTCAAGGTTTCAGGCCATCTACTCGGGTTTCTGCTCTGAGTTTATGACCCTGTCACCTCTTGAGAGGTGTGAACGGGACGCCGCGTGGCGTGGTGTCAAGGATAACTGGTCAATTAGTCAATTTCGTGGCTCTCATACTAAGTTCCTCGGCAGTTCCTCGGAACATCGCCCACAAGCGACGAATCGGCTGCGCCAGAAGGTTTTCGGTCCTCCTGC
>JACDAR010000263.1 GCA_013695335.1 Rubrobacter sp. | reverse complement strand
TGCGCCGCATAGAACGCGACCTCGACCTCGAAGAGTCCCGCATCGGTGGGTAAATCAGGTCCGAAAATATATCGTCTTGTAGAATCCGCAGGAATGGTGCTGGATCGAACTACGGGAAGAGAGCCGGGTTTTGCCAGACGAGAACGCAGGACTTTCCCTCTTCGGGGAATCGTCGCCGGAAGCATCCTCGCGGCTGGAGGTCGTGCATGCTCGTTTTGACAGCCATGCACAAAGCTCGTTCGAGAACTTGATATCCGGCTACTCCTCCATGAAGGTCCTCACGTATTCCAATAGCATCTCCATGATAGGATGCGCCGCCGCGTCGCTAGACGATCTGGAGGTCGTCTTCGGACGTGAAGACATCATTCGTGGCTTTGGTCCGTATCTGACGCTCCAGAAAGACATCATCACAGGCTTGAAGGCCGAAGTGAGGGGCAGAAACTTGCTGGAGCAGAAGGTCGCCTCCGGCGAACTTAGGTTCTTCACGGTAAAAGACGCCATCTCTCACGAAATGCTGTATCTACTAGAAGGACCGAAAGGTGTCAGGGTCATCACTGGCTCGGCCAACTTCTCCGAAACGGCCTTCTCGGGAAGCCAGAATGAGAGCATTATATGCTTCGACAATGACGAGGCGGCATGGGAAGTATTCAATGCCAAATACGAGAAGATCAAGGCCCGTTCCGCTCTTCCAATGCCGAAGCGAGCGGTGCTCAGCGAACGATTCGGCGAAGAGGATATCCTGATCCTTTCGGATGACGACTCCGCCCAGAAGATTACCGAGATTAGGGAGGGTCCGCCACCTCAATCTGTCGTCCATAAGTAAATTTCTTACAAGTCGAACAAGAGGTACGGTGGAGTAAATCAGGTCGTCAATACCCGGGACGGGACTGCCAGGCTAGACCGCCAGACGAAGAGCCAGATACTGCGGTATGTCAAGAGCAAGGCGTTGCCCGAAGAAGAAAACCGTCAGTACCTCGACGTGGACTTGAGAGCGGCCCGAATGGTCCTTTCGGGAGAGCAACTGACTCTGTCACCCCCAGAGGTCGAAGTAAAACGCGATGTAAACCTGTTTCTCGACTACTTCCGTGGATACGAGCATTTCAGGGGCGATGCAGAGAAGCTGGCTCGTGACTACTTTACTTTCATGTGCTGGTTCTACGCAGGTCCCTTTGTCAGTGATCTCCGCAATGCAGCGCAAGCTCGTGGTGAAGGCGGTTTGGACCATCCGATCTTCGGGATACTCTATGGCAAGAGCAACTGCGGCAAATCCGAACTCGTGAAAACACTTCTGATCTCGATGTTCGGGCAGGCGGGCTTCCTGCCGCATGACCTGTTCACGGGAACCCGCGTAAAGGGACTGTGGGAACAGAACAAACGTTATCCGCTCGCCTTCGACGACCTCGACGGCTCGCGGTTTAGCAAGTATGCGATCTCACTGATAAAGGAAGACCAAGTCCCACTCGACGAGTATCCCGTTACCGTTCTCTCCATGAACACAGCGCAGGATACGTTCGAGTCGGAGATCAGGAAGCGAGCTTTGATCTTCTATGCCGGCGCCTCGCTGCCGGATAACACGGGCGAGCGCCGCGATCTCGAGAAGCAGGTGAACACGATCAGGCAAGATCTTGGGACCTCTCTTTTTCGCGAGTACGCACGCAGAGCGTTGAATCGGCTCAAGGAAGGAATGCCTCCAGATACGCTCCAGTTCTCTTCGACAATCCTGAAAGAGATTTTCGTGGAGAACTGCGCGCAACCGTTACCTCCGTGGTGCGAGATAACGAGTATGGACGAGTACGGCAAAGGCAAACACGATAAGGTCAAAGACGATTTGCTCCAACGCATGCGCTACAACCCAGACAACTGGTCGAGAAACCGCGACAAGGTCGTTCTCCGCCTCGACGATATTCACGATCTCAGGAAACTGAGAAAAGACGTTCCTGACTATCTGATCGGCAGCGGCTCCGGAGGCAATACACTCGTCTTCGATGCAGAGTTGCTCAAGGAATTCTTGGGCACGTTTCCGTTCGAGAAAAACGGCTTCCCTGCGTTCTTTGCCAGGCTGTTCACGAACCAGAAGTAGACCGTACTCGCTCAGTAAGCAAGGCGCAGGATCTCTAGCGCTTCTCCTTCCGAATCGCCATACTCGGCAGCCAGCTTCTCCAAATCTTCCTCCAGTACTCCAGCGTCACCGAGACGGTTCGGAAGATCGAGACCCTCGACCAGAGCCGCTACACACTCTGCGGGCTCGCCGCCAAGGGCATCACCTAATCGTTGCCATCGTTCTTCATTGATCTGGCCCCTCATCACCTCAAGGCTCGGGGCGAGGGTTATGCACGAGGTGACGCCGTGGGGAATCCCGTAGCTCGCCCCGATCCTGCGCCCCAGTTCGTGGGAGAGTCCCATCGGGGTGTTCAGTGGACCGAAGTAGGCGAGCCAGGCGGCGATCTGCAATTCCGCCCGAATTTCTATGTCTTCCGCGTCCTGCTTCGAGCGTGGCAGAAGGTCCATCAGCCGCCTGGCTCCTTCGAGTCCGGTTACGTCGGTGATGGGATGTTCGCCGCCGTAGAGGAAGCCTTCGACCGCGTGATCCAGAGCCCGTACCCCGGTCGAGAGCCAGAGTTCTTCTGGCGTGAAGAGCGTCGCCTCGGGATCGAGGATGACCACTGCCGGAACGGCCTTCGGGTCAGCGAAACCGCTCTTCTTGCCAGCAACTTCGTCGGTGACGCCGACCCTCTGCGCCCACTCGGCCCCTGAAAGCGTGGTGGGAACGGCTACCTGCGATGGATAGGCGAGCTGGCGCGCGACGGCCTTTGTTCCGTCTATGACGCTGCCGCCGCCGACGCTCACGAGCATGTCCGCGCCCGCCATCTCGGCCTCGCTCGCGGCTGCCTCGACGGCGCTTCCGGGCGTGTGCTGGCCCATGCCCGCGAAGGTTCCGGCGTGTTTTTGGCCGAGAAGATCCTCGATGCGCTGGATGAGGTCCGTTTTCTCGTGCAGCGTGCGGCCGGTTATGACGAAGGCCCGATCCGGAGACCGGGCCTCCTCTTCCAGTTTCGCCAGGCTCCCCGCGCCGAAATGGACGCGGCTCGTCGGCAGAAATGCGTGGGTTCCGGGATTCACGTCCCGGATTTTACACCCGTGGATGCGGGATCACGCAGCAGCCTGCTCCCAACCGTGCCCGCGAAGGTACTGCTCGAAGGAGACGAGACCGGGATGCTCGTTCTTCAACGCGGGGACGTCTGCCTCGTAGCCCACGTCGTTGAACCAGCGATACATTACGGCGTACTCCTCACCCATCTGCTCCTCGAATTGATCCCAGGGCACCTGGAAATAGTTGATGTCCTTCCCGGTGACGCGGGAGAAAGTCTCGGCGATCTGCGGCATGGTCAACTCGTCGCCAGAGATATCTACCTCGCGGCCGATCCAGGTTTCCGGGTTCTCGAAGGCCATCGCTGCAAAAACGGCGATGTCCCCGCTGTCGATCATCTGGAACGGCTTGTCCGGGTCGAGCGGCTGCGGCAGCGTTCCGCTGAGGATCGTCTCGCGCATCATCTCCCAGTTCTGCATGAAGAAGGCCGGACGCAGAACAGTGAGCGGCAGTCCGATCTCCCGCGCGTGCTCCTCGACTTCCCATTTGCTGTCGAAGTGCGGGATGCCAGTCGCCCTGTGCGCGCCACCGACGGAACTGTAGACGAAGTGGGAGACGCCAGCAGCCTTCGCTGCGTCAGCGAGCGCGTTGCCCTGACGGATCTCACCCTCAGCCCCGATTCCCCAGAACTGCTGCACGGAGAACACGCCGTATGCGCCTTCGAGCGCGCGTTCGAGTGAGGAACGGTCCTCCAGATCTCCTTCGACTATCTCCGCGCCAAGCCCGGCCAGTTCCTTCGCCGCGGGCGTATTTCCGTCGCGCGTGAGCGCCCGCACGGGGAAGCCGCGATCCAGCAACTGCCGCGCCAAAGCGCCGCCCTGCTGTCCAGTCGCCCCGCTCACCAGTATCGTGCGTCCATTTTCCATAACGTCTCCCCTATTCTTTGCCGCCTGCCCTGATCCAATCTCTCGTCAGGGCACGCGGAATGTTCTGTGCTTTTTGGTTGGCTACAGCAACGACAGCGGCCAGCTTGCCGCACCGTACATCAGGGCCAGCGCCGCGCCCGTGAGCCCGAGGTTCTTGAGGAAGTTGACCCGCTCGCCCATGCGCTCCGTTGGATCGCTGATGGTCCAGTAATTATGCATCATAAGCGACGTGGGCACGAGGAACAGGATCACGAGCAGCAACCCGATCACAGGCAGCACCCCGAGCACCACTGACGCTCCGCCCAGAATCAATATGACCCCCGTTCCACCAACTGCGAGGGATGGCGCTGGGACGCCCTTGAACTTCGCGTAACCAGACATAGCCTGAATGTTGGCGAGGTGGTTGTACCCGCTATACATGAAGTACCCGCCGAAGATGATTCTTCCTATCAGCAACAGTATTTCCATGTTCTTGCCTCCTACTTCCATGTTCCGGTCCCGAAGACCCCGACCCCGTTTACGCCTATGTTTTTCCGATCACGCTGTAGTAGATCACCGCAACCCCTACCGCCAATGTTGCTCCTTTCATTAAAACGGACGCTCGTCCATTTCCAGATGAAAGGGTAACGCGGTAGACTGCGGTAGTCAAGGATTTTCTGAGGATGTGGTGATGGATCGGGCGGATACCAAACGCGGCGTGGGGTTGTGGAACCTGGATCACCTGGGTCAAGGAACGTCCCCCGGTCCCGAGCGTAAGGACGCTGCGCGGAACCGCCGGGCCATCATCAAAGCGGCGCGCACGCTGTTCGAAGAACGCGGCGTGACGCGGGTGACGATGGAACAGGTGGCGAAAGCAGCCGGGGTCGGGAAAGGCACCCTCTACCGACGCTTCCCCAACAAAGGTCTGCTCTGCCAGGCGCTACTCGATGAGCCGACCCACGCTTTCCAGGACGAGACGATGAGGCTGCTCGGCGATCCAACGCTCGAACCGCTGGACAAGCTCGACGTTTTCCTCGACCGGCTCGTGTGGTTCACGGAGGAGAACCTGGATCTTCTCTACGGAGGCAACGAGCCACTGTGCGGGGCTGACAGGATCTCACGCTACGCCCATCCCGCCTTCGACTGGCGAAGGTGGACCATCCTCGGCCTCCTGCGCGAAGCCGAAAGGAGGGGGGAGATCGGCGGCCACCTCGACCTCGAATACATAGCGGCTGCCATCCTCACCCCGCTCGACCTCGACTTCTTCTACTACCAGCGCCGCGTGCAGGAGATTCCGGTCCAGCGCATCAGCGCCGGACTTCGCTCCCTCGCGCCAGGCGCGCGAGCAAACTGACACGGATAAGAAGCTGACACGGATAAGAAGCGAGAAATGGAGAGAACATGCAACTCGGAGGAATACACCATCTCACGGCGGTAACCACGGACGCTGCGGCCAACGTGGATTTCTATACCCAGGCGCTCGGTATGAGGCTCGTCAAGAAGACGGTCAACCAGGACGACGTGTCTGCGTACCACCTGTTCTACGGAGATGAGTTGGGCAATCCGGGGACGGAGGTCACGTTCTTCGACTGGCCGCAGTTCAGGATCGCGCCCAACCATCCCGGAGCGGGTGAGATCTCCGAGACAGCCCTCCGCGTCCCCGACCGATCCGCCCTCGAATGGTGGACGAAGCACCTCACAGACCACAGCGTGAACCACGGCGAGATAGTGGAGGTTGACGGGCATCCCTCCCTCGCCTTCACAGACCCCGAAGGCCAGCGACTCAGGCTACTCGCCGACGAAGGTGAAGGCGTTCCATCAGGTACGCCGTGGGAAGGAAGCCCCGTGCCCGCCGAGGCTGGCATTACGGGCCTCGGGGCTGTCGAGCTTACCGTGCACGAACTGGGGCCGACGGCCTGGGTGCTCACCGAAGTTCTCGGCTTCAGGCGGGTTGACGAGTACGCCGATAATGGAGGCCGGGTCGTTCTCTTCGGGGTCGGGCCTGGAGGCCCGGGGGCTGAGGTTCGTATAGTGGAGCGGTCAGATGCACCGGCGGCGCATCTGGGGCGTGGAGGCGTGCATCACGTCGCGTTCCGGGCGCCGGATGACGAAGAGCACGCAGCGTGGGGAAACAGGATCCGGGCTTACAGGCTCGGCGCGACGCCGGTCATAGACCGCTTCTATTTCAAATCCATCTACTTCAGGGAGCCAGGCGGCATCCTGTTCGAGATCGCCACGGACGGCCCAGGCTTCGCCACGGACGAGGACGCGGAACACCTCGGGGAACGCCTCTCGCTACCGCCTTTTCTCGAACCGCGCCGCGCCGAGATAGAAGCTGGCCTGACGCCT
This sequence comes from Rubrobacter sp., assembly GCA_013695335.1. Lineage (GTDB taxonomy): Bacteria > Actinomycetota > Rubrobacteria > Rubrobacterales > Rubrobacteraceae > JACDGB01. The sequence goes on along the minus strand of JACDAR010000263.1, from coordinate 9,014 downwards.
GTCGCGACTGGAGGAAACACCGCCCCACGTTAGGCTCGGGAGTCTGGCGGGTATTCAGTTCACCGCGAAAGGCCCACGCCAGCCGACGTGGAGGATCGTAGCTAGCGATAGCGAAAGGAAGTTCGCATGGGTAGAGAAGAAGAAAGTTTGAGCAACCTGGCGACGCTGGTTGTGCGCCTGGTGCTTGGCGGATTTATGGCGGGCCACGGGGCACAGAAGCTGTTCGGGTCCTTCGGCGGTCCAGGCATCAAAGGAACCACGCAGATGGTCGAATCCCAGGGCCTTACGCCCCCGAAGCTGTGGGCCGTGCTCGGTGGGGCTTCCGAGTTCGGTGGCGGCATACTCACCTCGCTCGGCCTGCTCAACCCGCTTGGTCCCATCTCCGTCATCGCGGCGATGGCGATGGCGGCGAAGACGGTCCACGGCGGGCAGCCGATCTGGGTGACGGAGGGCGGCGCCGAGTTTCCAGTCACCAACATGGCGGCGGCCACTGCCCTCATGCTCGGTGGTCCAGGCAAGTACTCGGCTGACCGGGCGCTCGGCCTGAAGGTTCCGACCTGGATCTCCTTCCTCGCCCTCGTCACCGTTATCCTCGCCGTCCTCTACGGCCCGGCGAACGAGAATGAGGATCCCGCCGGCCAAGAGAGCAAAGGCGAGCCTGGAGCGTAGCCCGAAAACTAGCACGATATTATTGGGTTGCCGCAGTCCCATTTGCGACCATGGTGTAAGCCCCTCATTCAAGGGGGCATGCGCCTCAGACTAGTCTAACAACAGCGCAACACATACTGGACGGCTCCAGGCTATATCTTCAACGAGACGATGAGAAGAATGACCGAATTAGCGTTCACCGTGGCGGGCTCCCTCGCCGTACTGGTGGGAATCGGATGGCTCGGTTTGCAGATAAAGCCGGAACCCTTCCCTCCCCGCCCCCAGAGAACGGGGCAGCTAGACACGGTCGGGATGCCCGACGGCCTGCCGGAGCCGGTCGAGAGGCACTTCCGCACGATCTTCGGCGAGCGAGTACCGGAGATAGAGACCGCCGTCGTGCGGGCCAGGGCAGACTTCAAGGTGAAGGGGCTTTGGACGCCGATGCGCTTCGAGTCCTACCACGCCGCCGGGCGCGCGTTTGTGAGGGACATGCAGATCACCTGGTTCAGACTACCAGCGTTGAGGGGCTCCGACTCCTACATAGATGATAGCGGTAGCCTGAAGATCAGCGGGCTCGTGAACATGTCGGAGACGGGGATGCGAATGGACCAGGGCGAGAACCTCGCGATGTGGGGCGAGGCGCCGTTCACCACCCCCTCCGTGGTCGTCCTCGATCCCCAGGTCCGCTGGGAACCGGTGGACGCCGACTCCGTGCGCCTGATCGTCCCGTTCGGGGAACGGGAAGAGACCCTCAGGGTCGAGTTCGACCCCGACACCGGCTTGATGAGCAGCATGTCCGGTATGCGCTACCAGGAGCAGGAGCGGACGAAGACACCCTGGCGCGCGGAGTATTCGAGGTGGGAGACAGTTCACGGAATAAAGGTGCCCCACCGGAACACGGCCATGTGGGAGGATGAAGGAGAACCTTACATCGTCCTCGATCTCGACGGCGTGGAGTACAACGTCGACGTTTCCGAGGAGATCCCTTAGAAGACGGATACGTACGAAATTTCGGACACCGATTTTTGGTAGACGGAGGGTAACTCCGGGATTTTCCGGGTGCTTTGTACGCGGTTACCGAGACTTACGAAGCATGATGGGGGCGGCTGACCGGAGGAGCGGGGCCAGTTGTCGTACCGAGAGTTGCTCCTCGATGAAGCCCAATGACTGAGCGAGGGGAATGGCGTGCATGACGCGGCTCAGCAAAGCCAGTGGCAGTCGGGGGTCCTGGATGGCGAGCCGCACAAACCCCGCGTCGAGCAGCCCCCATGGCCAGGGGGCTCGCCGGCTTGGCGGCAGCGGACTTTGTTGTCTCCACAACCGTCCCAGACGCTCGCTTTCCTGGGCGATGCGGACGACGCCGTAGCCGGCGCTGGGCTTCACCAGACCGCGCTTCGCCCCGATCAGGACGTGGCGCGGGCCGACGGTACGCGGGGGGGCGAACCCGAGCGGTATCGCACCGTATTCCGAGTGGGTGACGGTAAAGTTGGCTTTCGGGTGTTTCGCACGGAGATATCGGAGCAGCGTTGCCCGGTCTTCTCCTACCCCGGTCGACCCAAACGATGCCGACTCGACCAGCGCCTCTGCGGAGCTCAACGGCAAGACATAGGCGAAGGAACGTTCGTCGAGGGGATCGAATAAGGTGGCGACCCCGGCATCGAACACAGGCTGATCGGCCTCCACGCGCAGGCCGGTGCCGCTCAACACCGCTCGCGGCCGGCGGGGAGACGGGAACGCGGGGACAACCTCACAGGCGCTGTCGAATACCCAGCGGGCACGCACGGTTCCGGCATCGCTGACGACCTCGTACCCCCCGTCGCTTCGCCGCACGATCGAGCGGGCCGTGGCGCGTAGCCACTCGATGGGGAGGTCTCTTAGCGCTTCGATCATGGGTGCGAGAACATCGGTCGAACGCACTAGCTGCAGAGCATACGGGGCGATTGGCTCCGGCCTGGCGTCAGCTACCCTGGCCCGCCGCCAGGCGCCGATCGCGAATCCATCGTAGGGCGTGGCTCCCAAACTCCAGTAGCTCCAGTGGACCGGCGGTCGCTCCGAGGGCGACCACGTTTCGAGGACCGCAACCCGTCGGGGCAACGCTGGACGCAGCTCGTTCAGGAGCAGCGTAGCCGCCAGGCCACCGCCGACGAACACAACATCATACTCCCCCGAAGTCATGGACCGCTATTCTACCCGCATCGGTTTCCACACTTCCGAAGTTGTTGTATCGATATTGTGTCAGGGCCGGGTCCGAACTACTCCTGGCAAGAGTCCAGTGTTTTCAGTAGGCTTTGCTGATACTCACCTCACACCGGTGTCTCATGATCGCTAGCATAGTCCACGCGCTTTACAACGTTCCCCGGACCCGCTATACCTTCGGCGTGCCCGAGAAGGAGAAAACCGGCAGGCGGGAAGCCGTCCGCGAGCGGCTCCGGCGGCGTCCGCGCATCAGACCGAAGGTGTACGGATACCTCTCCGAGGAGAAGGAGTCGCTGCGGCAGGGGTTCGCGGCACTGTTTCTGTCTTCGGCAGGGGAGCTCGTCGCTGGCATCGTGCTTGCCGGAATCTCGGGGATACTCGACGAGCTGGTGGGACTGGCGGTGCTGATCCCGGCCGCTATCGGGATGCGGGGGGCTATCTTCGGTGCGATGGGCAGCCGCCTCTCGACCTCCCTCCAGACCGGCCTCTTCGAGCTGAACCTGAGACGTGGTGTGCTGGCGGAGAATGCCCAGGCCGCCGCCGTGCTCTCGCTGGTATCCGGGGTGTTTCTGGCTTTCCTGGCGAGGTTTCTGTGCGACGTGCTCGGCGTCCCGACCGAATTGACGGTTCTGGATTACGTGGTGATCTCGACGATGGGCGGCATCCTGGCCGGGGTGCTCCTGCTCGGCATCACCGTAGTCGTCGCCAGGCTCTCCGTCGCCCGCGGCTGGGACATGGACAACATCGCGGCCCCGATGCTCACGGCGGCCGGAGACATACTCACGCTTCCGGCGCTCGTCCTTACGACGTACCTCATTGACATCCCGATCTTCTCGAACGGGCTGGCGCTCGTCCTGATCCTGGTTGCGATAGCCGCCGCCATTCTCGGCTTCCGGCTAGGGACTGCCAACCTGAAACGCATCCTGGCCGAGAGCCTGCCGCTGCTGGCGCTGACTGGGACAGTGATGATCCTGGTCGGTCTGGCCCTACAGGAACGGCACGAGCAATTCGTCGCGTTCCAATCGCTCCTGATACTTCTCCCAGCCTTCTTGCAGGAGGGCGGCGCGCTCGGCGGCATACTATCCAGTCGGCTCTCTTCGAAGGTTCACCTCGGCCTGCTCGCGCCGCGCAGCATCCCGGAGTGGGGAGCGTTCAGGGACTTCACGCTCACCTACATCTTCGCGACAGGCGTGTACATTTTTATAGGCGGCGCGGCCCACTGGCTTGCTGTGGCGCTCGGGCAGACGACGCCTGGTTTCGCCAAGATGATCGGCATCAGCGCGCTGGCCGGGCTCATAGCGACGACTGCCTCCGTGCTGGCGGCCTACTACGGCTCCACCATCAGCTACCGATTCGGGCTCGACCCCGACACTTATGGAATCCCGATCATCACCGCTGCGGTGGACCTGCTCGGGTTCATGAGCCTTATAATTGCCCTCATAGTCTTCGGATTGGCAGGTTAGAGACCATGCGAGACACGCGACGCGACAACCGGCCACGCAACCTCAAAGATATGCTGGCCGAGGCCAAGGATACCTCGGAACTCATGGTGGACCTGGCCTACGCCGCAATCTTCTACAACTCCGAGGACATCTCCTATGAAGTGTTCCGTCTCGAAGAGCTTCTCAACTCTCTGGTCTTCGACATGCGTACCCTGGCAATCCTCGCGGCCCGCAGCCCAGCCGACTCGGAGCAGATGGCCGGCATTCTCCAGGTAGTACAGGATATAGAGAAGATCGGCAACGCGGCCAATGACATAGCCAAGATCGTCGTGAAAAGGCTTGGCATACCGCGGGAGTTGTTGCACGACATCCCCGAGGCTGAGGAGATTCCATCCCGCGTCCGCATCCACGCAGAAAGCGCCCTCGATGGCCGGTCGCTGGGCGAAGTAGACCTGCCCGTGGAGACCGGGATGCGTCCTATCGCCGTCCGGTCTGATGAGGAATGGAACTTCGATCCCGAGCCGGAGGAAATGCTACGGGCCGGGGACGTGCTGTTCCTCCAGGGTCCGCCTGAGGGCGTCGCCGAGGTCAGGGAGCTTGCTGGGGCGAGCCCATTGCCTTCGCACGAGCCTGATGCTGATGGGAGCCAACTCTCGGAGCTGGAGCGGGCCGTGGACATCCTGATCGAGATGAAGAACCTCTCCGAAGTGGCTGTGGGGCTCGCGTACTCGGCGCTGCTGTACCAGGATGCCGGGCTTGCCCGCGAGGTAGTCTCCATCGAGAACGAGATGGACGAGATGCGCTACCGGCTGGAACGTTGGATCCTCCTCGCAGCCCGCCACATAGACGACTCATCGCGGCTGCGCGGCATGTTGCATCTGGGGATTGCGTCCGAGGCCATCACGGATTGCGCGATGGAGATGGTGTGGATGGTGGAGAAGGGAGAGGAGATCCACCCCGTCCTCTCCGCCGCCGTCGGGGAGTCGGATGAGATAGTGCTCAAGCTAACCGTATCGCCTGGATCACCAGCCGACGGCAAGAGCCTGGAGACCCTGCAACTTGAGACGGAGACAGGCATGTACGAGCTGGCGGTGAACCGCGGCGGACGCTGGACTTACCGCCCGCGTGACTCATACGTTCTGCGCGGCGGTGACTCGCTGCTCGCCACAGGCGCCCCAGAGGGCCTCGAACCCCTCGCCGAACTCTTCGGCCAGGAGATCGAAGAGCTGGGGGGATAATCCAGGGCGAGGAGCATAATCCCCAGGCGGGCTCGCGGGGCGCATTCGCACAGGCGAGCCTTTTCTGGGTCCCGCTCACGCTACTCTGCGTCTCACTGTATGCGGGCCTGATGTCTTTGTTCTCCAGGCTGCCGGTGGATCAGGTGGAAGGCTCGAACGACCTCCAGATATACCATTCCACAGGGGAAGCCCTGCTGCGAGGTGGGATCCCCTACCGCGACTTCTTCATCGAATACCCACCGGGCAGCTTCGTGACGTTCATCCCCCCCGCCCTCCTCTCCTCCGACGCTACAGAATTCGCCTCCCGCTTCGCCTCCGAGATGGCGCTCTTCCTCGTCGCGTCGCTGATCCTCGTCACCCTCTGCGCCCGGAAGGGCAGCAGACTTTACGTCTGGCCCGTCCCCGCGCTGGTCTTCACCACTGGCGCCCTGATGCTCTATCCAGTGGCCGTCACCCGCTACGACGCCGCAACCGCCTTCACCCTCGCCGGAGCCGCGTGGTGCGCCGCGCTCGGAGGAAGGTACAGGTTCATCGGGTACGCGGCGCTAGGGTTCGGCGCGGCTGCAAAGTTGATTCCTGCGCTCGCCACGCTCCCCCTGGCTTTGATTCAGACGAACCGGGAAAGAGGCGTCATCCGAGACGCAGCTTGGGGCTACGGCGTGTTCTTCGCGGTGGTGGCGGCGTTCTTCCTGCCCGCATACCTGCTCGGCGGCGACGACCTCATGCGGAGCTTCGCCTACCACGCGAATCGGGGACTACAGGTAGAGAGTCTCGGCGCTTCGGTGATGGCGGTGCTGAACCTCGTCGAGGATGTGCGCTTCGAGTACGGGGCATTCGACGTGGTTGGGCCTGGCGCTGGTATCTTGAGTTCGCTCAGCTTCCCGATCACGGCGTTCCTGCTTCTGATAACCGCGTTGTTCGCGTACAGGGAACACCGGCTTGGGAGGCTGGACGGGGCGCGGTTTCCCCGCTACGCGGCTGCCCTTATACTGGCGTTCATGCTTGGCTCGAAAGTTCTCTCTCCGCAGTATGTGATCTGGCTGCTCCCCCTCGTCCCGCTGGCGTTTGGAGGATTCACCAGCCTCGGAGTCTGCGCGGTCTTCCTCGGCGTCTGCTGGACCACCACGCAGGTCTATCCCCACCACTACGGCGACCTGCTGGAAGGCCGTTCTCCCGGCGTCGAACTGCTGCTCACCCGCAACTTCCTGCTTGCCGCCCTGTGGGCCGCGATGCTGTTCCTTCCTTCGCAGTACAGGGAGAAGGTGGCTTCGCCGTGAAGTCGGCTATCCGCCCGCTGTTCATACTTCTGCTGCTCCCTTTGCTCCTCGGCTTCGCGCAGGGGCCGCAACTCAGCGAGCTTCAGGTGCGCGAGAGGGTCGAGCGCGCGCCTGTGGTCTCCGAGTTCGTCTCCAAACCGACGGTGGAGATCTCCACGTACTACGACTCTGGTTTGGACGCCTGGAAGGTGCTACTGAGGGAAGACGCCTCGGACACCGTGATCGTGACGTTGGAGGTCTCGGACGACACTGGCAGGGTGAAGAGGGTGGATATCTCGCCGCGGGCCAGGGCGATAGAGTATCCGGATCTCTCCGAGGACGAGGCGATCAAACTCGCCTTCGCTGACCCCAATATTCGGGATTGGCTCACCCATTACGATTCGTATTCAGCCGAAGCGGATTACGAGGCTGGCGACTGGACAGTCCACTATCGCACCGAGGAGGAGAAGGGCGACGTTGGCGGCGTGTACAACGAGGACACGGGCGAGAAGGAGATCGCCCGCGTCACCGTGGACGACGATACCTGGGTGCTGGAGGACGTGTATACAGGGGATCAGGTCGGGTGGCAGATGGCCCGCGGCGAATACGGCTCGTACGGCAAGCAGGCCAACTACTGGTTCGTGTGGGGGCCGATGGCCCTCCTCTTCGCCCTCGCCTTCTGGCGCCTGGACAAACTGTTCTCCCTGCGAAACCTGGATATCATTGCGCTGCTCGGGTTTCTGGTCTCTCATGGGTTCTTCAGGGCGGGGGATTCGTTCGATGCCGTGGTGCTCTGGTATCCGCCCCTGATCTACCTGTTCATCCGTACCCTGCTTATGGGCTTCGGCATCGGCGAGCGCGTCGAGAAAACGAGCAACCTGCCAGACGGGGTACTTTTCGTCCTGGCCGCGGCAGCCGCTGGCCTCGTCCTCGGCCTCAACCTGGACGCCCGCGTGATAGACGTCGGCTACGCCGGGGTTGTCGGCGCTGACCGCATCCTGGACGGGACGTTGCCGTACGGTCACATGCCCGCTGACGTTGGCACCGGCGACACCTACGGCCCGCTCAACTACGTGCTCTATGTTCCTTTCGTCATGATGTTCGGTTTCACGGGAGAGTGGGGCTTCCTCCCCGCGGCCCACGCCATGACCGCTTTTGCCTTCGTGGCTGGCGCACTGGCGATGCTCGTGGCCGGCCTCAAGTTCGCAGGGCGTTCCGGCGCGGCGGCCATGGTGTTTGCGTGGACCATCTTCCCTTACACGCTGTACTCCACCAACAACAACACAAACGACATCATAGTGGCGGCTGTGGCCGCTGTCGGGCTCGCGATGGCGACCTCCCCGATAGCCCGGGGGGCGACCGTGGCCGCTGGGTTCGCCGTCAAGCTGTACCCACTCATCCTCGGGCCGCTGTGGCTGATGCAGGGCGGGCGTCGCCGCAACCACATCCTTGACTTCTTCCTCGGCGGGGCCGCCGTCCTCATCGCATCGTTCTGGGTACTCTTCCTCGACGGCAACCCGATAGGGGGGGCAAGGCTATTCTACGAGAAGACCCTCGCCTTCCAGGGCGACCGCACGAGCCCGTGGACTATATACACCCAGGTGCCGCAGCTAGGCTTCCTGCAAACCCCGATCACAGCACTCGTGATCCTCCTCGGCTTCGTAGTCGCCGTCGTGCCGCGCAAGAGAACGGTACGCCGCCTCGCCGCATTCTCGGCTGCGCTCGTCATAGCGTTCCAGCTCACGGTCATCTACTGGTTCTATCCATACGTGACGTGGTTCGAGCCATTCGTTTTCCTCGCCCTGCTCACTGCCACCAACGAGAAAACTCCCCTGGATGGCAGCAGCCAGCCGCCATCAGCCGCCAGCGCCGGGCAAGAAGAGGAGGCCGCTTGATGGATGGAGAGCAGCCGATCCTGAACATCGTTGGCGAGCTTGTCGCGCTCGGGCCTCTGCGACGCGACCTTCTGCCGTTGTACCAGCGTTGGATCAACGACCTCGGCACCGTGAGAAACCTCTCGCTGATGCCGCGCCCGATGACCGAGGAACAACAGCAAGAATGGTACGAACGGGTAGCGAAATCCGAGGGCGACGCGGCCTTCACCATTTATACCGCTCCGCTTTGGTGATGGCATAATGAGAGCATGGCAAAGATACTCTACTCACGGGCAATCACCGAAGACCTCGAAGACCTCAAGGAACTCGAAAAGTATCATCGCTACTCCCACCTCTTCC
>JACDAR010000035.1 GCA_013695335.1 Rubrobacter sp. | reverse complement strand
TGGCTGCGGCCCTGCGCGCCGCGTGTCCTTCGAGAACGGCCCGCAGGTCGTAGATATCCCACACCTCGTCCACACTGAAGGAACATACGACCGCGCCGCGGTTGGGTATCAGCTCGACGAGCCCCTCGGATTCGAGCATCGTGAGAGCCTGACGTATCGGCGTCCGGCTCATACCAAGCCGCTCGGCCAGTTGCTCCTCGATCAGACGCTCATCAGGGCCATACTCGCCGTCCAGGATCAAACGTCGCAGCCGCTCGAATACTCGCGACGCCCCAGATATCGAGCCGCCACCACGCAAAGCGCCCACCACAAACCCTTCCCTTCCACGGCCTCCCCCAAGGCCATTTGTATACAATCTTAGGCGAACGCGTGCTTTGTGTCAAGAGTTTCATTCGTTCGGGGGAGAAGCGGGAATTAATGTTCCTCGATCTCGGCGAGGATACCGCCTCCGGGGACGAGGTCGCCTTCGGAATGCGGCAGGGAGACGATGCGTCCGGCGTGCGGGGCGGATACTGGCTGTTCCATCTTCATGGCTTCGAGGACCAGGATCACCTGCCCCTCCTCTACCTCGTCGCCTTCGTCCACAAACACCTTCACAACGGTCCCTGGCATTGGGGCGGTGAGGCTCGCGCCCGAGCCAGAAGCTCCCGGCCCGGAGTCATCCGCATCGGGGGGCGAAGGTATGGTGAGCGAGTATTCTTCTCCGTGGTGTGAGATCCGGACGCAAGTACCTTCGAGGGCGAAGCCTGCCGATACGTTTTGCCCGTCGAGGACGGCGTGGAGTTTTCCATCCCGCGCGGAGAGCGTCTCCGCAACGGTTTCACGTTCATCCAGCAGGAGACGGAGCGTGCGGGACGGGGCGCGCTCCACTTCGACGTCACGGGTTTCGTCACCGGCATGGAACCGGAGGCGCATCGCGCCGAGTTGACGCCAGGGTCCGACTGCGAAGGGGTCTTCTGAGGACGGGGGAGCCGGATCCGAAACCACAGCCAGCGCGGCGAGGAGAACCGCGTTCCGGGGGGGCGGCGCTTCAGACGGGGCAATCGTCAGCCCGTGTTCTTCAAGGAAGGCCGTGGTGGTCTCCCCGGCGGCGAAAGCGGGATGTTCCGCTATGCGCCGCAGTAATGGGAGGTTCGTGGTCACACCGGCTACTGTGTAGTCGCGCAGCGCCCGCCGAAGCCGACGCACAGCAAGGCTCCGATCCGAGGCGGAGACTATGAGCTTGGCTAGCATGGAATCGTAGAAGAGTGAGACCTCGTCGCCTTCGTCCACAAACACCTTCACAACGGTCCCTGGCATTGGGGCGGTGAGGCTCGCGCCCGAGCCAGCGGCTCCAGAATCAGAGTCGTCCGCATCGGGGGGCGAAGGTATGGTGAGCCAGTACTCTTCTCCGTCGTGCGAGATCCAGACGTCAGTACCTTCGAGGGCGAAGCCTGCCGATACGTTTTGTCCGTCAAGGGCGGCGTGGAGTTTTCCATCCCGCACAGGGAGCGTCTCCGCAACGGTTTCACGTTCGTCCAGCATGAGACGGAGCGTGCGGGATTTGGCACGCTCAACTTTAACGTCACGGGTTTCGTCACCAGCATGGAACCGGAGGCGCATCGCGCCGAGTTGACGCCAGGGTCCGACTACGAAGGGATCTTCCGAGGACGGGGAATCCAGGTCCGAAACCACAGCCAGCGCGGCGAGGAGAACCGCGTTCCGGGGGGGCGGCGCTTCAGACGGGGCAATCGTCAGCCCGTGTTCTTCGAGGAAGGCCGTGGTGGTCTCCCCGGCGGTGAAGGCGGAGTGTTCAGCGATGCGACGCAGTAACGGGAGGTTCGTGGTCACACCGGCTACTGTGTAGTCGCGCAGCGCCCGCTGAAGCCGACGCACAGCCAGGCTCCGATCCGAGGCGGAGACTATGAGCTTGGCTAGCATGGAATCGTAGAAGAGTGAGACCTCGTCGCCAGCCTCCACCCCGACGTCGTTTCTGATGGCCGGTCCTTGCGGCGGGTTGTAAGTAAGCAATCGTCCGCCTGCGGGAAGGCCATCATCCTCGGCGTAGATGCGGGCTTCGATGGCGCTTCCCTGGGAGGTTACCTCGTCCTGCGAGAAGGGAAGCGGTTCTCCGGCAGCTATGGAGATTTGAAGCACGAGGAGATCCCGGCCCGTCACCATCTCCGTCACGGGATGCTCGACCTGCAACCGGGCGTTCATCTCCAGAAAATAGAACTCGTCACCGGACAGCAGGAACTCGACGGTTCCTGCGTTTCGGTAGCACGCTTCGCGCGCCAGGCGAACGGCTGCGGCGCATATTTCCTCGCGGAGATCCTGATTCAGCGCAGGGGATGGGGACTCTTCGATCACCTTCTGGTGGCGACGTTGGATGGAACATTCCCTCTCGTACAGGTGGAGGACGTTGCCGTGATTATCAGCCAGCACCTGAACTTCGATGTGCCTCGGGTTCTCGACCAGTTTCTCAAGGAACACGGATCCATCGCCAAAAGCCGCCTCGGCCTCACGCTTCGCCGCGCGCACGGATTCCATGAATTCCCGCTCATGGGCGACGACACGCATCCCACGTCCCCCACCACCCGCGCTCGCCTTGACGAGCAGCGGATACCCGATGCGTTCCGCCTCTTCCGCCAGACGATCCCCTGACTGGACTTCGCCATCGTAGCCGGGAACCGTCGGCACGTCGGCGCGGCGTGCGATCTCCTTTGCCCGCACCTTGAATCCCATCGCGTCCATTGCCCCCGGCGGCGGCCCGATCCACACCGCCCCGGCTTCCACGACAGCCCTGGCGAACGCCGCGCTCTCAGACAGAAACCCGTAGCCCGGATGCAAGGCCTCAGCGCCAGATCTTTCGATAGCCTCCACGAGCCTCTCGACGTTCAGATAACTCTCGGAGGCTGGGGAAGGACCGATAGGATACGCCTCGTCGGCGAGGCGGCGATGCATGGCCCGCTCGTCGGCCTCGGAGTAGACTGCGATGCTGCGTATTCCAAGCTCGCGGCAGGCTCGGAAGATGCGAACCGAGATCTCACCCCGGTTGGCGACGAGGAGGCTGGCGAAGGTCAAACTTCCTTCCTCCAGCGGGGCTCGCGCTTTTCCAGGAACGCGCCGAGTCCCTCCTGTCCCTCCCCGCCAGCGCGCAGCATCGCATTCATGCGCGACATCAAGCCAGGCGTCTCGGCCCTCTCCACGGACTCGATGTCCCGGAGAAGGGCTTTGATCGCCGCCTGTGCCTCGGGGCCGCCCTTCAACAAATCAGAAACCTTCGCATCCACAGCGGCGTCGAGGTCATCCTCGGACACGACCTCGTGTACAAGCCCGATCTCCCGCGCCCTGGCGGCATCGAACCGCTCGCCGGTGAGGAACAACTCCCTGGCGCGCGAAACCCCGATCTTGCGCACCACGAACGGCGCGATGGTGGCTGGAGCAATCCCCAATCTCACTTCCGTGAAAGCAAACTTCGTCCCCTCCCCGGCCACTACCACATCCGAGGCCGCCACCAGCCCGGACCCACCACCGATGGCCGCTCCCTGCACCTTCGCCACGACGGGCTTGGGGCATTCGTCAACGGCCAGGAACATTGCGGCTAGCTTCCTGGCATCGTCCAGGTTCTCCTCGTATGAGAACCTGGCAGTCTTGCGCATGTACCCGATATCCGCGCCAGCGCAGAAAGACGATCCCTCACCCATCAGGACCACCAGCCGGATTCTTTCGTCTTCCGCCAGTGCCTCGAAGCAGTTGGTGAGGTCGGAGATCAAGGCAGGGTTCAGGGCGTTGCGCGATTCGGGGCGCGCCAGGGCAACGGTCGCGACCTGGCCCTCGTCTGTTCGGTTCAGGGTTTCTGGCATCAGCGTCTGGCTTCCATAACAGATAGCTCGATCTCAATCTTCAATGGACATCGCCTTTCTGTTCTCTGTTGGCCCCCGCGAGGACAATTCCTCCGCAAGCCGCATCGGAAGTACGTCGCATTTCGGCAGATCTTCGAATCGTATCCAGAGCGGCCTGTACGTGCCTTTCGGCGTCTCGCCCGAGGAGACTATCTCCAGGCCATTCCCGGTCCCGAACTCTCCCCCCACGATGCGTGCCTGGTAGTGGAGGTGCAAACGCGCGTTGCCCCAACTTCTGGATAGGAGATCGCCAAGCTCGACCTCCACGCCAAGCTCCTCGTACGCCTCGCGCACTGCTGCATCCTCAGGCGTCTCGCCGTCTTCGATCTTGCCGCCGGGGAACACGAAGTACGTGCGCCCGTCGCGGACACGCTCGATGAGCGCCACCCGATCATCCTCCACGATAACCACCGCTGCCCGTACCTTCACATCCTGAAGATCCCGTATCTCGTCTCTTCCGACGGCGCGTTGGCCGCCGCTGACAGGCCGAGGGCGAGAACCATCCTGGTGTCGGCTGGATCTATGACGCCATCATCCCATAGCCTGGCCGTCGCATGGTATGGGTTGCCCTCACGCTCGTATTTCTCCAGGATCGGACGTCGGAACTCATCCCGCTCCCCGTCCGTCATCTCCCCGCCTTCGTCGAAGTTGTCCTCGCGCACCGTGAGCAGGACGTTCGCCGCCTGCTGTCCGCCCATCACGCTGATGCGGGCGTTGGGCCACGTCCATAGGAAGCGAGGCGAGTACGCCCTGCCGCACATACCGTAGTTACCAGCCCCGAATGACCCACCCACGATCACCGTGAACTTCGGCACGTTCGCGTTGGCGACGGCCATCACCATCTTCGCCCCATCCTTGGCGATGCCGCCAGCCTCGTACTCCTTACCGACCATGAACCCAGTGATGTTCTGCAAGAAGACGAGCGGGATGCCGCGCGAGCAACACAGCTCGATGAAATGCGCGCCCTTGAGCGCGCTCTCCGAGAACAGGATGCCGTTGTTGGCCAGGATGCCGACGGGGTGGCCGAAGATGCGGGCGAAGCCGCACACCAGCGTCTCGCCGTACAGCGGCTTGAACTCGTGCAGCCGGCTGCCGTCCACTACACGGGCGATAACCTCCCGCACGTCGTAGCCCTGCCGGTAATCAGACGGAACCACGCCGTAAAGTTCCGCTGAATCGTAGAGCGGTTCTTCCGACTCCTCGACAATCCACGGCGGGCGTTTCTCGCGGTTCAGGTTCTCGACGACGGATCTAACGATGGCGAGTGCGTGTTCGTCGTTCTCGGCGAAGTGGTCAGCCACGCCGGAAAGGCGGGTGTGAACGTCGGCCCCGCCAAGCTCCTCGGCGG
>JACDAR010000237.1 GCA_013695335.1 Rubrobacter sp. | reverse complement strand
CGTGCCTGCCAGGATAGATCCCGGCGTCCTCCAGAGGGTAGCCCTGCTGCGGGGCCTGCCGCCGGATCAGATGGACAAGCTGCTCCCCATGCTGTACGAGAGGAGCTTCCCGGCGGGCACCAACGTCGTCATCAGCGCCGAAGAGCCAGGCGAGGGCGTATACGCGATCCTCTCCGGCACGGCCAAGGTCTACGTGACGGACCCGGACGGCGCGGAGATCATCATCGCCATCCTCGGACCAGGTGAGGTGGTGGGCGAGATGAGCCTCGCCGACAGCCTCGGACGCTCGGCCAACGTCCTCACCCTGGAGCGCTCCTTGTTCCTGTGGATGGATCGCCGAACCCTCCTCGCCGGCATGGATGAGTCGCCAGTCATCGCCCGCAACCTCGCCAACATTCTCTCCCGCAGGCTCAGGCTCGCCAACACCCACGCCCGTTCCCTGTCAGTCCTCGACGTGCAGGGACGCATCGCGGCCCAGCTACTTGGCTTCGCCCGCGAGTACGGGGAGGGGCTCCCGGATGGGAACATCTGCATCCCACTGCGACTCACCCAGAGCGACCTCGCTTCCCTCGTCGGAGCCTCGCGGGTGAGCGTGAACCAGGCTCTCGGCTACTTCAGGAAGCGAGGCGTGATCTCGGTCGACGGCAAACACCGCATTACCATCCACGACGGGGAAGCCCTGGAACGCCGCGCCCGCTAGACTGCGTAAGGTGTTGGGTATTTAACAGCGAGGGTGTTGAGCGCTTGATGGCGAGGATACATCGATGATCCTACACTGATGCCCCTACCCTAGAGGTAGCCCACAGGCTACAGGGAGGAGAAAGAGCAGTAAAGGAGAACCAGCAAACGGGGCCAACCCACGAAGAGATAGAGTCCTTCGTAGGGAGGCTAGCGGAGTTCCACGGGGCTCCCTTAGCCAGACAGAGCAGGCAATGTTCGGGACGATCCTGGAGTCTGCGCAGGGAGGGGAGACAGGGGGCTACAAGAAGTGGCGCCGCTACGACGACCCATCGGAGGGAGAGTGGGAGTGAGTCCTCCTCGGGATGGAACGCGTTGATAGGGTGGGTCGAGGAGCAGGGGGAGGAGGACACGCAAGGCTTCAAGAAGTGGAGGTAGAGGGTAGGAGAAATCCTCTGGGGGAGAAGAGGGGCGGGGCTTTCGGGTCTTGCTCCTTTCTCGTGTCTACATCCAGTATTTACTACCGGCGTAGCAGCAGGCTGTTCTGGGTCTCCACGTAGCGGGCGTCGCTGGTCCCGATCATGGCGGTCTTCAGGATTTCGGAGCTTTCCAGGAGCATCTGGAAGTCCCCGCGTTCCAGGGAGTAGAGTTCCATGGGACCGTTGGCGCGAACGGTAGCCGTGCGTGGCACGTCCCTTAGAAGCGCCATCTCCCCGAAGTAGTCGTTTTTAGAGAGCGTGGCGAGTTCCTTCTCCCCACCGTTATCACCCCGCGCCACTACCACCGCCTCCCCTTCTTTCACTATGTAGAGCCTGTCGCCAACGACGCCGAACGCGACGGTGGTGGTGCGCGCGCCGAGAAGTTCGATCAGGGGGGCGACGGCGAGCGCGACAGCGAGCATCGCCGCTATGACCGAAGCCTCGAAAGCCCCGAAGACGCTGCCGAGCAGTCTTTCGGGGGTTCCGGGCTGGATGATCGTGGTGCCGTTCACGTCCATCACTTTGTCGAGTACGCCAGTGACGAAAAGGATGACGAAAGGCAGAACTCCGGCAGGGCTGATCCCGAGCAGCAGGAACACTACCCAAGATGCGGCGGTACTCCAGGTGACGCAAGCCGCACCCTGGCCGCCACGTAACCCGCCAGGAGCCCGCCAACCACCCCTCCCGCGCCGTAGACGGAGTTCAAAAAGCCGCTCCCCTCAGTCCCCAGCCCGAAAGCCTCATCAGAGAGAACGAGGATGAGCGTCCATACACCGCCGCCCACGAAGGTGAGGCCGGCACACGTCCCGGTCAGGGCAGCAAGCACGCCTTCGTTCTCCCGGAAGCGAAACCGAAACCCAGCCAGCGTCTCGGCAAGTCAGCCTTCTTCCTCATCCTCTGTCTCCAACGTTTCGCGTGGCGGGAAGTGGATGAGGAGGAGCGTCGCGGCGGAGATGAGGAAGGAAGCGCCGTTGATCGCGAACGCCAACTCCGGCGCCGAGCAGGGCGAGCAGGCCACCGAGCGCCGGACCGAGTACGAAAGAGACAGAGTCCATCTGGGTCCAGATGCCGTTCGCCTGGGCCAGCCTCTCCTCGTCCCCGACGATGGCTGGGAGCGTCGCGCTCATCGCGGGTTTGAAGAGGCTCGAAAACGTAGTAGCCAGAAACACCAGCGGGTAGGCGATCCAAAGCCTCCCTTCCGTTCCAGCGAAAAGCAGGCCGAACATACAAGCGGAGCGGCCAAGATCCGCAACTATCATCACTACTTTCCTATCGCCCCGGTCTGCGAGTATCCCGAAGAAAGGCATCAGCGCCGCGTAGGGAAGGAGCCTGGCGAAAGTCAGTACGGCGACGACGGTGGCGGAACCCGTGATCTCATACGCGAGGATGCCAAGCGATAGCGTGTACATCCACTCTCCGAACGACGACACCACCTGCCCCCGGAGAGCAGTTGCAGGTTGCGGTTGCCGCTGAGCACGCCGTACGGTCCGAGCATCCGCCGCAGAACCGTCCCCCAGCCAGATTCCGCAGTCATCCTCTCCTCGTCTCCCATGCCCGCGCCAGTATCGTCGGCGCGGATCGCGGAGAATAATACAGAGGAAAGGAAGTCCGGTCACAACAAGGGATGCTTGATTCCGCATCGTGTACCGCTTTGACAGCGAATCAGATACCCAGGCGGGATGAGAAGCTTTTGCCTAGAGCAAGGCTTCGAGTATTTCGCCCACGCCCTCAACGCCGTCCACTACGATATCCGCTTCTGAGGCTATCTCAGGCGGTCCTTCGTCGCTCTTGACCCCGATGCGCAGTATCTCCTCGAGCACGCCTTCATCCCGCAGCCCCTCCAGCGCCCTGAACGCGTCGAGGTCCGTCGTGTCGTCGCCGAGGAACATGGCCCGCTTCGGGCCGTATTCTCGGACTAGCCGCCGCGTGGCGCTGCCTTTATCCGCCTGGATGGGGGGACGCGCCTCGACCACGCCACGGCCCACCGTGATCCTCAGCCCCAGCCTCTCGCCCTCGGCCTTCACGAACTCCACGCACCGCCCCCCGATCTCCTTCGAGACGTTGCGGAAGTGGATGCTCGCGGTGATCCCCTTCTCCTCGATGAAAGCCCCTTGCGGTTCCAGTTCCTCGCGGGCGTGGCTTTCGAGTTCCTGGATCTTCTCCAGGTACGGCTGGGCCTCCGGTATCATCTCGACCTCGCCGTCGCGCAGGATCTCGAACCCATGATTGCCGAAGTAAACTATGTCTTCCAGCCCGATGAGTTTCCTGGCGTCTTCCGATTTTCGACCGCTGATACCGGCAACAAGGAGATACTCCCCGCTCAACCGCCCGAGAATCTCCTTCAAATCCGCCGGAACCTCGGACATATCCGGTGTCGGGACGATTGGGGCGAGCGTGCCGTCTATATCCGTGAGGATTGCTGAGGAGCCTGGATCTCGCTTCCAGGCCGCGAGCCGCTCGTTGGGGCTGTTTTCTCTCTCCATGATGGGTGAGGATACCTTGCCGATCTCCCCGCTTCCAGGCTTACTTCGTCTTGCATTGGGGCTTCACGCCTTCGCGCGTCAGGAACTCTTGCAGGGTGGAGCCGCTCTCCCGCATATGCGTGGCGTTTTCCGTGCCAACGTAGCGATAGTGCCACGGTTCCCAATGGTAGCCGGTCTCGGCCTCTTTGTGGTTGGGATATGAAAGGACGAAGCCGTACTCGGGGGCGTGTTTCACCAGCCACGCGCTGGCTTTGGTGTACCCAAAGGACTTCTGGATCTCATACCCAACAGCAGAGTTCGTGAAATCCACAGCCGTGCCGAGCTGGTGCTGGCTCTGGCCGGGGGGCGCGCTAGTCCACTTCGCCCGCTCCTTTCCGTAGATGGAGGTCAGGCGCTGGAACGTAGTCCTTTGCTTGGCGTATGACCTGTACGCGGACGACACCAGGATCTGCTCTCCAGCCGCGTTCGCGGCCCGTACCATGCGACCCAGGTGATCCGCCGCCCCCCGCCGCAACATCATCCCGTCCCCGTAAACCGGCACGCCCCTGGCCTCCACGGAGACCAGGTTCGGCGGCACGTAATCGGGGGGCAAATGGTTCTTCCTGTCAACCAGCACCGTTAGGTCGTCGCAGGTGTCAGAAGGGGGAGGGGAAGCAGTTCGGATGCCAGGCGCCCCAAACTTGCGCCCCTCCACGATGTCCTGGAGCCCCGCGCCGTTATCCGAAGCACCCGGCGTTCTTGCTGGCCCACGCCCTTCTTTGGGGCTTTCCCCGTCATCGGTGAGTCGTGCGTACGCAACCGGATGCGCTGCTTCCTGGAGCGCGTAACCAAGTATCACGGCCAGAACTATGAGGACCATGAAGGGCCACAACTTCGGGGGCCTTCTATCCCTCCCTCTCTCTCCTTGGTCCCCCACAACGCAAAACTATCGCATACGGACGCCGTGCGTCCAGACCCTCAACGTTTTCCTGGGTGCAGCGGGGCAAAAAGAGCGGCGGACCTTCTCAGGCCCGCCGCGGAAGCACGGAATTTCCCGTGATTTACACTACCCGGCGGCGGCTGGGTTGTGCGCTGCCGCCGACCTGATCCAGGGCCTCCCGGTTGGTCAGTAGCAGGAGCCCGAAGCCGATCTTGGCCAGGAAGTCGAGGATCAGGAACAGGAGTACCTCGACCGTCGAGTTCACCGCCCCGAAGCCCTCGGTGCCGATCAACCACACGATGGGATAGAAGGCCCACAGCACCGCCGTGAGGTAGGCCAGCGTACGGAAGATCTGGTATACGGCCTCAGGCTGTCCCGCCGCCTCGGAGAAGAGCCGGGTTACGACCAGGTAGAGGAGCGCGACAAGGGCAACCGTGCTGACGATGAACCAGAATCCCCTCCCGAACCCGGAGGAGCGGGAGCCCGCCAGAAGCCCCGTCAGGATCATGAACAGGTCGAGCCCGATCAAACCCGCAATGAAACCAGCGTTCCGTCGGGGGGACGCCAGGCCCAGCAGCGCGAGATCCAGGAGCAGAAGGGGCGTGGTAATGACCCAGTCTATGTAACGGAAGTAGTAGAAGAGCCTGCCCCCGTCTACCATCGTCGCGCCCGCGCCGGTAGCCATCATAAGGTACGAGAAAGCCGCCACGCCGGTTATGACCGCGGTAATGACGTGGAAGATTCGCTTCCCCGGCGGGGTTCTGGTGCCCAGCAGCACGAAGTACGCCGTGGCGGCGACGAAGCCTATGACACCTATCCACAGCAAGAAGGTTTCCAAAGCGCTCTCCTCTCTTCTCTCTACCTTGCTACTGAATTCTAGGGTTGGCCGTAATCTGCGTCAGTGTGCGCGGTTACCGGACGCGGGGGGGCTCTGGCGGGCGGGGAGGATGTTCTGGTGGAAGCGTCTCGGAACGCCTTCCCTGGGCCCTCGCCCGGATATCTTCGAGGTCGAGTTCCCCGTCGAGGTACTTGCCGATAAAGTAGCCAAGGACGGCGAAGATCACCACGAAGGCTGCGGCGCCGGGGCCTATCTCGGCGATCAAGAAGATCACGAGGCCGCCGATCAGAGCCCCCCAATGCTTGTTGGTCCAGGTGGCCAAGGCTTCCTCCCTTTCTCTAGGATGCTACTTTTCGAATGGTGACTTCAACGTCTTTGACTTTCACGTTCTGGTTCTCCAGGGCCTTCCTGATGTTCTCCCTGACCCTGGCTGCCAGCTCGGTATAGTTGCTCGACGAGGGAACCTCAATGCCGCAGCGTATCCCGTAAGCGGGTTTACCCTCAGCCAGCGATATCGAAGGAGCCTCTGCGCCCATCTCCCGCGCCGCGCCCTCGCTCAATGCCCGCACCGCGGAAGCCGTGATCAGGGTCTCAGCCCCTGGCGAATCATCCACTATGGTGTTCCTGGCGATCACACGCCCGAATGTCAGCTCCCTCATGATCAAAAGTAGCGCGACCAGCACCACGAGTACCCCGATCACAGCTGCGATGATGCGCGCCTGCGGCCCGACGCTTGCCAACGACAGGCCACCGATGAAGTCCACGACGACGCTGTAGCCGGTGTACTGCTCCGCGAGCTGCGGTGCGATGAAGCCAAGGGCCACGAGCAAGAGGAGAACAGGCACCACGAGGAGAAGGAGCGAGATCACGAGCATGATAAGACGATTGAGGAAGTTCATTGCACCCTCGCCTTGGTCTCACGGGGATCTGCCTCGACCAGCTTGAGCTTGAGCCTCCCGAGCGGAACTCCGGTCTTCGCAAGGTGTTGCTGCACCCGCTCGCGCAGCTCGGATTTGAGGGCGTTTGCGTCCTCACCGCGCCGCACGTCGGCCTGCAAGTTCACCAGGGCTCCGGGCCTGCGTTTGGCCCACACCTTCGTGGTCGAGCCGAGCACGTTGGGAGTCTCCTCGGCGGCTGACTCCACTTCGCCCCGCACCACGTCTGGCACGATGTAGGTTCCGCGCTGCATACGTACGCGGCGCGGCCTTGGTGGCTTAAGTTCCATGATGAGCAGCACGAGACCTAGCAGCGCGATGGCGACGAGCAGAGCAATAGTCAGGATCGGGAGATTCCCGTTCTCCACGTCCCCGACGAAGCCTTCGAAGCCGCTGGTGAAACCTTGAAGGGTAGTGGAGAGGTCGGAGAGCTGATGCCCGAACGCTTCGAAGCTGTAGACCACCGTGTACACGCCAAGCACGGCCAGGCCGACGAGCAAAAGGACAACTACTATCCGGTTAAAGATCCTCACTCGCCACCTCGATGTCCTCCACCACAACGCTGGTGCGCCGTTCACCGGCCTCTGCGGCCACGCGGTCCCTGATTAGCTGCGCAAGCTCGGGGATCGGCTTGGCCAGAGGGTAGCTGGCTACGATGTGTACCTCCACCTCGTCCGGCTTCACCACCACACCGCTGACCTTCTCGCCGCCTTCGTAGGTGGCAGCCTCCGCGTACCGGCCAATCCCCAGAGAGTAGACCCCATCCGTGGCGAGGGCCGCCGCGGAGACAGCCCTCGCGAGGTCCAATATCCCGTCGGCCAAGGTTACCGAAGTCCTTACTGCGACTCGCCGCTTTGCTGGGCCTCCAGTTGCTGCTGCTCATCATGCGGGAAGTAGACGTTGGCGACTGTGATGTTCACCTCGGTCACCCGCAAGCCCACAAGGTTCTCCACCCGGTTCACCACGTTGCGGCGCACGGCCTCGGCGAGTTGGGGCACGGACTTGCCGTACTCGGCGGTTAGCGTCAGGTCTAACGCGGCTTCTTCCTCGCCGACCTCGACGGAGACGCCAGCGGTCTGGCTGGAGCCGCCACCACCGGTGATGGAGCCAAGGATGCCGCTGACGGCCTGCGTACCTCCGCCGCCCATCCTGATGCCTTCCACTTCCTGCGCCGCAATGCCGGCGACCTTCGTAACCACGGTGTCCTGGATGGTGGTGTTGCCGCGGTCGGTCTGCAACGGGCCACCGCCTGTGCTCTTCTGCTGCGCCTTCTCTTCGCTCATGGTCTCCTTCCCTAAAGACTTTGCGTTACTACTTTCGATCTTGCATATCCTCGAAACGTTACGTCATGCCAGCCTTCGCGTTATTAGCCTGTAGATCATTAACAAGACGATGGCGCCAACGGTGGCGGTGAAGATGGAACCGAGGTTGATCTCGCCCGTAGCCCCCGAGAAACCGAGGAGGTCGAGCAACCAGCCCCCCAGAAAAGCGCCTACCACCCCAATCAGGATGGTCACCAGAATTCCTCCTGGGTCCGGGCCGGGCATCGCCAGTTTGGCCAGGGCGCCTGCTATGAGCCCCACCACGATCCAGACTACGATTGCCCCGATGCCGATGTCCGTTCACCTCCCCCCTCTCTGGTCCTCACCCGCGCCCTGCGGCATCCAGCCAAATATATAACAGATGCCGTGCGTCTCGCTACTTTGCAGGTTCTACCCCGGCTTTCTGGCGGTCAAACCCGCCCTCTTAGGAGAGGGCGCCCTCCAACGCGGGCCACACGAATTCCACGGCGAAGAGGACTGCGACGCCGTAGAGCAGGGGATGTACCTCGCCTGGTTTGCCGCGGGCGAGTTTGATCAGGACGTATGAAATGAAACCGAAGCCTATACCGTATGAGATGTTGAAGGTCAGCGGTAGCGTCAGGATCGTGAGGAACGCCGGGATGGCCTCGTCCACGTCCTCCCACGGGATGAAGCGCACGGCGGTCATCATCAGGAAGCCGACCACCACGAGCGCGGGGGCCGTGACGGGGGAGACGAAGATCTGCTGTCCCTGTTCCGGCCCGGGGATTGGCACCGAGCCGCCAAAAACCGAGATCAGGGGCGCGAAAGGCAGCGCCAGCAGGAAGAGCAAGCCAACGATCACGCTCGAAAATCCCGTCCGGCCACCCTCGGCGACGCCTGATCCGCTCTCTATGTAGCTAGTCACCGAACTCGCGCCCAGAATCCCGCCCCCGACGGCGGCCAGCGAGTCCACAAGCAGAACCCGCTTGGCGTTCGGCACCCGTGCTTTTTCATCCAGGAGATTCGCCTCCTCGCCGACCGCCATCATCGTGCCCATGGTGTCGAAGAAGTCCGTCATGAACAGCGCGAAGATCACAGGCACCAGCGAGAGTTGAAGAACCTGCGGTACGGCCAGCACGCCGCCGCCGATGGTCGATGTGTCGAACCGGAAGTCAACGATGCCGTCGGGAAGCGGCACGATGCCGAGGATCATCCCGATGGCCCCGGTGAGCACTATCCCGATGAGGATTCCGCCCCGAAACCCGCGCGCCACGAGCACGAGCGTGAGGATGAGCCCGATCGCCGCGAGCAGCACCGGACCCTCCGTGAGATCCCCGAGCGCCAGATAAGTATCCGGGTTCTGGACCACTATGCCGCTGTTCTTCAGGCCGATAAACGCGATGAATAGCCCGATGCCAACCGCGATGGCGAACTTCATCCCGAGCGGGATGGCGTTGAGGATCGCCTCGCGCAAATTCGTCACGACCATGAGGGTGACTAGAAGGCCCTCCACGATCACCACAGCCATCGCCTGCTGCCAGGAGATGCCGAGCCCCAGAATAAGGGTGAAAGCCACTATCGCGTTCAGCCCGAGCCCCGAGGCCAGCGCCAGCGGGAAGTTTGCGACGACGCCCATCGCGATGCTAGCAGCAGCCGCGGCGACGCACGTTGCAAAGAATACCCCGGAGAACGGAAGTCCTGTTCCTTCAGTACCCAGAATCGCGGGGTTCACGAAGATGATGTAGGCCATCGTCATAAAGGTGGTGAGACCTGCGATCACCTCCGTCCGCAAGTTCGTGCCCCTCTCGGAGAACTTGAAGAAACCTTCCAAAAGTCACCCTCCCGTGACGCCAGCCGACTACGTGCATCTCCAAAATAGAGGGCGGATCACGCGTTGTCTAGATGGCAGGGTATCAGGAATGGACGTGCCGCCGGAATGGTGAAGCGCCTGGAGGCTTTACCTGTGTGGGCGCCTACGCCCCAAGGAACGGTTTGTTCTTTCGCCAGACCAGGTAGAGGATCGAGAGTAC
>JACDAR010000225.1 GCA_013695335.1 Rubrobacter sp. | reverse complement strand
TGGCGAAGAAGCTATCCGAGATCGCCCAGGCAGAGGAGATAGAGGCTGAGCCGGAGGCGCTGACGGTAATCGCCCGCGAGGGCAAGGGATCTTTCAGGGACGCTGAGGGACTCCTGGATCAACTCTCTTCATTCTCCGACGGCCCGGTCACGGCGGCGATGGTGCGCGAGCTCCTCGGCAGCGTCGGCTCCGAAGTGTTGCTTGAGACCACAACGGCCCTGCACCAGCGGCGCGCCGCCGATGCCCTGCGCGTAGTGGATCGCCTCTCAAACGAAGGCAAGGACGTCGGGCAGTTCGCCAACGAGCTCGTCGGCCACCTGCGTCGCCTGATGCTCCTGCCACACGCCCCCGAAGTCGCCCTCGCCGAGGTGGGCGCCGAGGAGCGCGCCCCACTGGAGGAACAGTCGGAAGCTATACCCACGGCGGAAGTCGTGCGGCTGGTCGAGGCGATGGGTGACTCCCTCGGACGCATGAAGCGCGGCGGAGATCCGAAGTTGGATCTCGAGCTCACCTTCCTCAAGCTCGCCCGCGACTATACAGAGCCGGACGTGGATGGCCTCATCAGGCGCATCGAAACCCTGGAATCGGCGCTGGAGAACGGAAGTTTCCAGACGAGCCCGTCGAGCGTCGCCCGTCCCACATCGCCGGTGGCGCAACCAGAACGCGAAGCAGATGAAGCGCAGCCCGTGTCAGCCGTCCCGGAAGCCGAAGAAGAAGGTGGAGAGGATACCGAGACGGAGAGTACACCGGTCGCGGAGGAAGAAACTCCCGTCGGGCAGGCAGATGGTGGCCGTGGGAGAAGCGTGGATCTCGCTTCCCAGTGGGGTCGTGTCATTACGGATCTCAAACGAAGGCGGCAGGCGCTCACGGCGGCGGTGTACGGTGAGGCGCGGGTCGAGGGTTTCGACGGACAGGTCCTCAAGCTGTCTTTCCCAGAGGAACAGAGTTTTCACGTAGGGATGGCGAAGGACCGCAAGCACGTAGAAGAGTTGAAGAAGGTACTGGAGGATCTCGTCGGGACGAAGCCCCACATCGAGGTCCGGGCCACTGGGAAGTCAGACGATGATTCCGGCTCGTCCACGGCTGCCCCTGAACCTGAGCCGGATGGGCCGACTTCGACCCCGCCACCAGTTTCCGAGCCTCCCCCCGAGGATACGGGCACGATCGGGATGGACTCCACGGTATACGGAGGTTCGAGTCAGGGAATCGGGGGCGGCGATGGTAAAATCCGGGCAGAGACCGAGGTGTTCGAGATGGCGCGTCGGGCTTTCGATCCGCGAAACGGAGGGAACTAGCTTTGGCTAAGAGGCAGAACGTAAACAAGATGATGCAGCAGGTCCAGAAGATGCAGCAGGAGATGCAGCAGGCGCAGGACGAGCTTGCCAAGGAGACCGTCACGGCGAGCGCTGGCGGCGGCGCCGTCAAGGTCACTGTGACCGGCGGGCTCGAGGTCGTCTCGGTCGAGATTGATCCGGAGGTCGTTGACCCGGATGACGTTGAGATGTTGCAGGATATGGTTCTCGCCGCCACAAACGAGGCTGTGAACAGCTCGCAGGAGATGGCATCCAAGCGTCTCGGGGGCATCACGGGCGGCCTTGGCGACATGGGCCTGAACCTTCCCGGAATGTAGCGCGGGAGATCTTTGGCGACCTACGCGCGGCCGGTCGAACGGCTCATAACCGAACTCTCCAAACTTCCCTCAATCGGACCCCGGAGCGCCCAGCGCATCGCTTTCCACATCGTGCGGGGCAAACCAGACGACGCCTATGGACTGGCCGAGGCGCTCAAGGAAGTCAAGGAGCGCATCAAGCCGTGTCGGCGTTGCTTCAACCTGACCGAAGCGGAAGAATGCGACATCTGCCGCGACACGCGGCGGGACGACGCGGTGATCTGCGCCGTCGAAGATCCATACGATATCGGACCCATCGAACGCACCGGCGAATACCGCGGTCTTTATCATGTCCTCGGCGGAGCCCTCTCTCCGCTGGATGGCATCGAGCCGGAGGATCTGCGGATCGCGGAACTCGTCGAGCGGATCAGGGAAGAAGGGACGAAGGAGATAGTGGTCGCCACCAACCCGAATACCACGGGCGAGGCGACCGCGCTGTTCATCGCGCAGGAGGTCGCGGATCTCCCGGTTCGGGTCACGGCCCTCGCCAGCGGCCTCCCCGTCGGCGGCGATCTGGAGTACGCCGACGAGGTGACCCTGGGCCGGGCCTTCGCCGGTCGGCGTGAGCTCTAGGACGAAAGGCCGCAAGAAACCATCGTCCCTCGCCGGGATGAGTCGCCGGGCGGTGGAAGAACTCGGAGAGACCGTCGCCAGCCTCCGTCCGAAGCCAGCAAACCTCGTCGAGCCGCCGGAGTTGCATCCAGAACTCTCAGCCGCCCTCTTCGGGATGGGCGTCGAACGCCTTTATTCGCACCAGCGGGAGGCGTATGAGCGGGTGCGTGATGGTGAGAACGTCGTGGTTGCGACGGCTACGGCGAGTGGGAAGTCGCTTTGCTACAAGATACCGGCCTTCGAGAATGCCCTGAAGAACCCCAAGAGCCGGGCGTTATTCATGTATCCGACGAAGGCGCTGGCCCAGGATCAGCTCGGCAAGATCCGGCACTTCGACCTCAAGGGCGTCCATCCGGCGACCTACGACGGCGACACCCCGCGCGCCCTGCGGGCTGACATCAGGCGGCGATCCAACATCCTCCTCACCAACCCTGACATGCTCAACATCGGTATCCTCCCGAACCACGATGCATGGGGCGACTTCCTGAAGAACCTCGAGATCATCGCCGTGGATGAGGCCCACGTTCTGCGGGGCGTCTTCGGATCTCACGTGGCTGCCGTGCTGAGACGGCTCAGGCGCGCGGCTATGTTGCACGGCGGCGACCCGAAGTTCGTGCTCACAAGCGCCACCATCGCCAACCCGCAGGAGCTTGCGGAGAGCCTCACGGGAGTACCGTTCTCACTCGTCGACGAGGACGGGGCGTCATCCGGGGAACGTCGCGTGGTGTTCCGAAACCCGCCGCTGCTGGACAAAGAGAAGGGCGAGCGCCGGAGCCTGTTGACCGAGGGCGCGATGGTCTTTGCCGGGCTGGTCTCGCGGGGTGTGAGGACCATCGCGTTCGCCCGGAGCCGGAAGGCCGCGGAGTTGATCTACCGTTACGCCGCAGACCGCGTCGGGGTTGACCTCGCACGGCGCATCTCACCGTATCGGGCCGGCTACACGATCCGGGAGCGGCGTGAGATCGAGACTCGCCTCTTCAGCGGCGATCTGCTCGGCGTGGTCTCCACTAATGCCCTGGAACTCGGGGTTGACGTTGGAGCCCTCGACGCTGTGGTGTGCTGCGGATACCCTGGCAGTGTCGCCTCTGTGTGGCAGCAATGGGGGAGGGCAGGGCGCGGCAACGACCCCGCGCTCGCCGTGTACATCCCTGGACGTGACGCCCTCGATCAATTCCTCTACGAGAACCCGAAGCGGGTGCTCGGACGTCGCGTCGAAGCCGCGCGGGTCACTATGGAGAACCCGTACATCCTGGGGCCGCACCTCCTGGCCGCAGCCCACGAAGCCCCGCTCGACGCCGACGACGAAGAATACTTCGGCCCCGCCTACCGGGATGTGGCGAAGGGGATGATGGACGAGCGGCAGTTGGCG
>JACDAR010000183.1 GCA_013695335.1 Rubrobacter sp. | reverse complement strand
TGCACGAGGTGGACTTCGAGCCGGATGGGTTCGAGTGGCTCGGCGGGGGGGACAGGCAGAACAGCGTGGTATCTTTCATGCGCCGGGCAAAAGACCCGGAGGACTTCGTAGTCGTGGTGAGCAACTTTACCCCCGTCGTCCATGAAGGATACCGTGTCGGGGTCCCCGACGGGGGCCGCTACGAGGAGATCCTGAACACCGACGAAGCCCGCTACGGCGGGAGCGGTGTCGGCAACGGGAGCACCGAAGCGGAAGAGATTCCGGCCCACGGTAAGTCGCACTCGATCACGCTAACGCTGCCACCGCTGGCGACGATGATCTTGAAGAAGGCATCAGGGACGTAGGCATCAGGTGTCAGGCTATAGGCATCAGGGAAAACTGGTGTCTGGCGAGGTCCACGGCCCGATATCCGAACATCCTGAAACCTGAAACCTAAACACGAAAGGACCATCCCTGCATTGAGAACCGCAAAAGACAAGACTACCGTGTGGCCGGGTGAGCCATATCCCCTTGGCGCGACGTGGGACGGGGAGGGCGTGAACTTCGCGCTATTCTCCGAGAACGCGGAGAAGGTGGAGTTATGCCTCTTCGATCCTTCTGGGAACGAACTAGAGCGCATCCAGATCCCCGAGCACAACGACCAGATCTGGCACTGCTACCTCCCCGAAGGACGCCCCGGACTCCTCTACGGCTACCGGGTCTACGGCCCATACGAGCCCGAGAGCGGCCACCGCTTCAACCCCAACAAACTTCTCCTCGACCCCTACGCCAAAGCCACGGTCGGCCCGCTCGACTGGAGCTCGGACCACTTCGGCTACAAGTTTTCCGAGGACGAGGACTTCTCGATGAGCGAGACGGACAACGCCGCCGGTATGCCGAAATGCCGCGTCGTTGACACCGCCTTCACCTGGGGCGACGACCGGCCGCCGAAGATACCCTGGCGCGACACAATCATCTACGAGACGCACGTCAAGGGCTTCACCAAACTCCATCCTGATATACCCGAGGATATTCGGGGAACTTATTCTGGCCTCACATCGGCCCCGGCCATCGAGCACCTCAAACGCCTGGGCGTCACCGCCGTGGAGCTGATGCCGGTACACCACTTCGTGGACGACAAGCACCTGGTGGACCGGGGCCTCAAGAACTACTGGGGCTACAACTCGATAGGCTTCCTCGCCCCTGATATGCGCTACTCCGCGACGGGCTCCATCCGGGAGTTCAAGACGATGGTGAAGCGCCTCCACTCCGCGGGGCTCGAAGTAATACTGGACGTGGTCTACAACCACACCGCAGAGGGAAATCACCTTGGCCCGACGCTCTCGTTCCGGGGCATAGACAACGCGGCATACTACCGTCTCACCGACGACCGGCGTTTCTACATGGATTACACGGGGACGGGCAACACCCTGAACATGATGCACCCTCGCGTACTCCAGCTCATCATGGACTCCCTGCGGTACTGGATCCTGGAGATGCACGTTGACGGTTTCCGCTTCGACCTCGCCTCCGCGCTCGCCCGTGAGCTGCACGAGGTGGACAGGCTCGGGGCCTTCTTCGACATCATCAGGCAAGACCCCGTGATCTCGCAGGTCAAGCTCATAGCCGAGCCCTGGGACGTCGGTGAGGGCGGCTACCAGGTCGGCAACTTCCCGGTCGGCTGGACAGAGTGGAACGGCAAATACCGCGACACCACCCGCGCCTACTGGAAGGGCGACGGCGGCCTCATAGACGAGCTGGCCTATCGTCTCACAGGTTCATCCGACCTCTACGAGGGCGGCGGAAGGCGTCCCAACGCATCCATCAATTTCGTCACCGCCCACGACGGATTCACCCTCCAGGATCTCGTCTCCTACAACGAGAAGCACAACGAGGCGAACGGCGAGGACAACAACGACGGCGAGAGCCACAACGATTCCTGGAACCACGGCGCTGAAGGCCAGACTAAGGACAGGGGGATCCGTCGCCTGAGAGCCCGCCAGAAACGCAACTTCATGGCGACGCTCCTCCTCTCCCAGGGCGTGCCAATGATCCTGGCCGGCGACGAGGTGGGGCGCACCCAGAACGGAAACAACAACGCATATTGTCAGGACAATGAGACAAGCTGGCTTTCGTGGGAGCTTTCGGCTGCCGACAGGCGCTTCTTCGA
Source organism: Rubrobacter sp. (assembly GCA_013695335.1). Taxonomy (GTDB): domain Bacteria; phylum Actinomycetota; class Rubrobacteria; order Rubrobacterales; family Rubrobacteraceae; genus JACDGB01. The sequence goes on along the minus strand of JACDAR010000183.1, from coordinate 727 downwards.
GTTCGCACGTCGGGTAATACGGCTGCGCAGGGACCATCCCGTGTTCAGGCGGCGGCGCTTCTTCGGGGGACGCAGGCTCCTCGGCGAGGAGGTCAAGGACATCACCTGGCTCGACCCAACAGGCGGTGAGATGGGCGGTGACGAGTGGAACGACTCCTCGGCCCGCGCGCTCGGAATGCAGATAGCCGGTGTTCTCGACGGCGAGCGCGACTCAAGGGGCCGTCCCGAGGAGGACGACGACTTCCTCCTGCTCCTCAACGCCCACGATGGGGAGGTTCCGTTCAAGGTCCCCGATCATCCAGAAGACGCCCGCTGGCAGGTCGTCCTGGACACGGGTTACGCTGCCGGGCTCGAAGCAGGTGGGTTCTACAAGCCCGGTGGCGAGTACCCGCTCGGGCCGCGCTCGATGGCCGTGCTCACCAACGCCAGGCAGTTCGAGACCTTCGAGGACGAGGACGAGTGATCCGGCGCCACCGGCTACCTTTCGGGGCTGAATACCTCGGTGACGGCAGGACGCGCTTCACAGTGTGGGCACCGGCCGCGGAGAGCATGGACCTCGTACTTGACGATAGGATCGAGCCGATGGAGCGCGGCGAAGGCGGCGCCTTTGCGCTGACCACCGAAGCCGCGCCCGGAGACCGCTACCAATACCGGGTGGACGGTGGACAGGAGTTCCCGGACCCGGCATCCCGCCACCAGCCAGAAGACGTACACGGCCCGAGCGTCG
>JACDAR010000180.1 GCA_013695335.1 Rubrobacter sp. | reverse complement strand
GCGGATCTTTACACGCTCTCACTTTTCATCATGGTAGGCGTGCTGGTAGTTGGCTTCGTCGCCAACCTGCTCGTCAGGCCCGTGGACTCCCGTTTCCACATAGAGCGGGAAGAAGGACGCGAGAGGGAATCCTCCGTCTCTGGCAAGCCTGCCGGTAGTCAAACTTAGGAGAGGAACTACATGAGCGAATCAGGGTCACGAAGAAGTGGGGGACAGAACTCATCCAGCATGGTGCTGGTGGTCGGGCTTTGGACCATCGTGCTCATACCGTTGCTCTGGGGCGTCTACCAGGCGCTCACGAGCGTAGCCGCCCTGTTCGGAGGATAGCTGTTCAGAAAACTACTGCACGAGCGGACTGCGAGGATTGCCAGGCCATCTACGGGTAGAATGCGCCAATGCTCAACGATCTGTCATCGTTCACCCGGAGGACCCTGTTTTTTCAGATGCTTCCCTTCGGGCTTCTACTTTCCGTTGTTCTTGCATCCAGGGCGGGGTTGGATGATACGACCCTGAAAGCGTTGCTTGTGATCCTGGTCGCCTTCCTCGTTCTGGAGGTTGCCTGGTGCGTGGGCGTCATCGTCGTGACACGGAGGGCGGATCGCCGGTTGATAGCCGAGGTCGAGCGAGGCAGCCGCGAGATCGTCGAGGGCCGGGTACATCCCCGAACTGCGATAGGAAGGGTCCGCCGTCGCCGCGTGAAGCGCAGTAAATGGACCAGCGTGCCGGGGACGGATCCATCAGAGAGGGGAGCGTACACCCTGGTGGTCGTCCTCGACGTCATCGGAGACGGTCCACCCCGCATGGTGGCGGCGCTCTTGCCTCCCGCCTTGATCTTGGGCGCTCGCAAGCAGTTCTTGTCCTTGAAACTACATCCCGAAATGCCCGAGGTGGCGGTAGTAGATTTCGGGGTCGCCCCACAAGAGGTCGCGCAGACAGCGAACGCCGACCCGCAGTGGTGTCGGGAGAGGCCGCGCGGCAACCGTCTGGTCGTCGGGGGCTACCTTGCCCTCGTGGCGGCTAGTTTCCTGGGGATGGTGGCCGGCGCCGTCTTCGGCTCCGCCGCCCTGATACTCCTCTGAAAGACCACCGGAGATCAGGCGTCCGTTTCTCCCCAAGTTGCTATCTCCAGCGGGCGACCTTACAGGGGCTGGCTCACCGGACGATCTTGGAGTTGTAGTGAAAGTTACCCAGCTTCATCATCAGGCGCAGCCCGAGTTGTATGGCCAAATAACACCGATGTTCATGAGCCTCCTCAACTCATGCGATTCCGAACAGCGACGTGACCTGATGGAACCCTGGCGCTCAGGCGGATAAGATCCTCTCGTTGCCCGAGTAGACGTTGAACCGCTTGCCGCGCAGGAAGCCGATCAGGGTCATATCGAACTCACGCGCCACGTCCACGGCGAGGCTCGACGGGGCGGAGATGGCCGTGACCACAGGCACCCCTGCCTGCAAGCATTTCTGGAGGATCTCGAAGCTCGAACGTCCGCTAACCATCACTATGTGCCCGGACAGCGGCTGTTTCCCCTCAAGCAAAGCCCAGCCGATGAGCTTGTCCGTGGCGTTGTGGCGGCCCACGTCCTCGCGCAGCGCGATCAGGTTTCCGTCGGCGTCGAAGAGCGCGGCGGCGTGAAGTCCGCCGGTCGAGTCGAAGAGGGCCTGTGCCTTGCGCAGCTTCTCTGGCAGTGAGTAGATAGTTTCGGCGGAGATTTCGGGACCGGGACCGATCACCGGGCAGCCACGAAGCTCCAGTTGATCCAGGGACGCCTTCCCACACACCCCGCATGCGCTCGTGGTGTAGAAATTCCGCTCAAGAGGCCGGATATCCACCTCGACGCCCGTGCGAAGTTCCACGTTGACGATGTTGTAGAGCTGGTCGGCGTCAACGTCAGAGTCTGTGCAGTAGCTGATCTTCTTTATGTCGTCCCTGGACGAAAGGATGCCCTCACCGTGCAGGAACCCGGCTGCGAGTTCGAAGTCGTTGCCCGGAGTTCGCATCGTCACCGCGACTGTCTGCTTCGTCTCACCAGCGAGGAGCCTTATCTCCATCGGCTCTTCGGTGGCGAGCACGTCCTGCTTGAGGCGTTTCTCTCCACCCTCAACGACACGGATTCGCGCCTTGGTCTTGTTGCCTGGCCGCTTCGGTTTCGTCGGGGTCTTGTCGAGCATGGGATCACCTCTCACGGAGTTCGGGCAGATTCTATCAGCGGCGCCTGGATGCTAGCATCACGCCCATGAGGCTCATGGGACTACCGAACATCAGAAGCTACCCGAACGCGACCGTCACCCGCCACGAGGAGTACATCAGCATGGTTTTCGGCGGGAAGGATGGGGAGCAGACTATAAACGTTCCCCTGAAATATATGGCTGGCGATCCAGAGGAAGCCGAATTGATGCTACTAGCCCGGCTACGAGAGATTGGCTACGAGGTCAGGCGCGTAGCGGACTAGCCTCGCGCTTCGCGGGCGGCTTCCCTTATCTGCTTCAGCCATTCGGTGCGGCGGAGGATCTTGCTCTTCCGCATGAGATCCGTGAGCGTGCCAGCCCCGATCCCGGAGAGACACTTGCTCTCGGGAGATTTCCGATACGAGCCGCCATCGAGGAGCAGGATCTCGATCTCCGCGTCCTCGTAACGCCAGACTTCCGGGACGTCGATGCTGGCGTAGAGGGGCAGTTTGTTCATGGAGAAGCTGGTCACGTCTATCTCGATGACGAGGTCAGGTGGAGGGTCCACGTCGAGGTCCAGGCGGTCCTTGTCCCGCACGAGCGGTTCATTCTCGATGTAGAAGCACGAATCCGGCTCGAAGCCGCGCTCTACGTCCTCGCGTTTGTACGTGGTCGAGCCGAAGTCTTCGGCGTCCAGTTCCCACACTTCGCAAACTGCCAGTACGAGTTGCGCCATTCTCCGGTTGGCGCGCACGTGTTTGGGTGAAGGGCTCATGATCTCCAGCACTCCTCTGTCGTAGGCGAAGCGCGGAACGCGGCTCTCACTGCGCTCCTGCATCAAGCGCTCGTAAGTCTCCCAACTCACGTTATGAAGGACGATCCTCTGATCTCCGCAGGTCTTCGTCTCCAAAAGACGCTCCTTCTCGACTCCGCCTCCATGATACGCGGTGGTAGGCAGAAAGGAAGGCCGGGATTCTTCTCCCGGCCCTCCTTCGATCCGCTCGTATGGCTCTTGCTAGGTGGAGATCATGCCGTGCGGGTTGAGCACGAACTTTTCGGCGGCGCCCTTGTCGAAGTCCTTGTAGCCCTGGGGAGCTTCGTCGAGGCTGATGACCGTGGCGTTGACCGCGTCCGCGATGTGGGCCTTGTCGTGCAGGATCGCCATCATCAGGTTGCGGTTGTATTTCAGGACCGGGGTCTGGCCGGTGTAGAAGAAGTGGCTCTTGGCCCAGCCGAGGCCGAAGTTCACCTTGAGCGTGCCCTGTTGGGCGTCCGGGTCCGAGGCGCCGGGGTCGCCGGTGACGTAGAGGCCCGGTATGCCGAGTCGCCCACCAGCCCGCGTGATGGCCTGGATGGAGTTGAGGACTATGGCCGGGGCTTCTTCACCAGGGCTTCCGCTGGCCTCGAAGCCAACCGCGTCAACCGAGCAGTCAACCTCCGGTATGCCGAGGATGCCCGCTATCTGCTCATCTATAGGCGTGCCCTCTCCGACGTTTATCGTCTCGCAGCCGAAGCTCCGTGCTTGCGCCAGCCTCTCGTCGTTCAGGTCGCCGACGATGACGACCGCCGCCCCGAGTAGTTGCGCCGAGTAGGCCGCTGCGAGCCCAACAGGCCCCGCGCCTGCCACGTAGACCGTCGAGCCCGTCGTCACGCCCGCCGTCACCGCGCCGTGGTATCCGGTGGGGAAGATGTCCGAGAGCATCGTGAGGTCCAGGATCTTCTCCAGCGCCTGTTCCCGATCCGGAAACTTGAGCAGGTTGAAATCGGCGAAGGGGATAAGCACGTACTCGGCCTGACCACCGACCCAGCCGCCCATGTCCACGTAACCGTACGCCGAACCAGCCCTTGCCGGGTTGACGTTCAGGCAGACTCCTGTCAACCGCTCCCGGCAGTTGCGGCAACGACCGCAGGCGATGTTGAACGGGACGGAGCAGATGTCGCCGACGTCCAGAAACTGCACGTCGTCGCCCTTCTCGACGATCTCGCCCGTAATTTCGTGTCCCAGCGTCTGGCCCACGGGCGCGGTCGTCCGGCCGCGTACCATGTGCTGGTCAGAGCCGCAGATGTTGGTCGAGACGATCTTGAGTATTGCCGCGTGCGGGGCCGCCAGTTTCATCCCCATCGCGTCCGCAACCTCTTTCGGGACTTCGAGCTTCGGGTAGTCGATGTTCTCTACCTCAACCTCGCCCGGTCCCTTGTAGACGACCACTCTGTTGTCCGCCATTAAGTCCTCCTTAAGGTTGCTTCACTTTTGCATAGTCTCTTGCATGCTCACGAAGCAAGACGCTATTTTCTCATCCACGGAACATACGCTTCTTCCAGAAACGACCTCCTTCCCGCTCCCCCAGAATGTTGCTTTGAGCTACTCTTGTGCAGCGTATCAGAGGGCTTTTTCTCGTGCAACCGGGGAATTCCTTCCTGAAGAACGGGTTCAACCAGCCCTCGCCGGGCTCAGGGCTTGCAGGATATCTTCCGTTACTTCCTGGATGGGTTTCCTGGCGTCGATGGCGGTGAGAATTCCCTGCTTCTCGTAGTGCGCTTTTAGCGGCTCGACTTCCTGATGGTAGAGTTCGAGTTGCCTTCGGACGGCTTCAGGTGTGTCGTCTTCGCGGCGCACGAACGGCCCGGTGTCCAGGTCACCCCGCTTCTCCGGGGGAGGGTCGTATTCGACGTGGTAGGTCCAGCCTGTGGCGAGGCTCTGGCGACGGCCTTTTATGCGTGCGGTCAGATCCTCGTCCGGGGCTTCGAGTGCGATGACCCGGCTCAGGCTGATGTCCCGCTTCTCAAGGGCCGCTTGCAGTTCCCGCGCCTGGGCCTCGTTGCGGGGGAAACCGTCGAGGATCCAACGCCCAGCAGGCTCCAGGTTGGGCAGGATTATCTTCAGGATCACGTCGTCCGGCACCAGCTCGCCCCTGTCGTTGTATCCCTTGATGCTGCGTCCCAGCTCGGTGTCTGACTGGATGTGGGCCCGGATCAGGTTTCCCGTCGAGACTTGAAAGTAGGAGAGAGCCCTGGACAAACGCTGCGCCTGGGTGCTCTTTCCCGAACCAGGCGGGCCGAGCAACAATACCTTCATCGCACCGCCTTTCCCCGAAGCCGCCAACTCTAGTAATCGGGATTATTCCCAGCAGACGAAATTTTGCACATAATTGTCCATGACCTGCGATGATGTATTGGGTATTCTTTGGGCCGAGAGGTTGTTCTCATAGAGGGGACCGGCTGGTAGATGGCGAGGGGCGAGTAGTGGACGGCGTTATCCTGGATGTGCTTTTTCACTGCCAGCCGTCTACAGGCGGCAGGATGTTCTTCTGTTTCTCTGACATGCTAGGGAAGGGGTGAGTTCATGGCTATGTTGAAGCCAGGACGATTGTGGGACAAGGTTCGCAGCCACGTCGGGACTACCGTCGAGAACTCCATAAGCCCGGCGACCCGCAACCTGAAGTCCCGCATAAGCGACCCCGGAGTGGAGAAGACCACCAGCGTCTGCCCGTACTGCGCGGTTGGCTGTTCCACCCTCGTCTACCATCGCGACGGCCGCATCATCGACATCGAGGGCAACCCTGACAGCCCCATAAACGCCGGAACCCTTTGCCCGAAAGGCTCGGCGACTTTCGGGTTGCACGTCTCGCCATACCGCCAGACGAAGGTGAAGTATCGGCGTCCTTATTCCGGTGAGTGGGAGGAGCTTTCGCTTGAGCGGGCGATGGAGATGATCTCAGCCCATCTCAAGAAGGCCCGCGACGAGAACTGGCAGGACGAGGACGATCAGGGGCGGAAGCTGAACCGCTCCCAGGCTGTCGCCTCCATCGGCGGCGCTACTATAGACAATGAGGAGAACTACCTCATAACCAAGCTGTTTCACTCGATGGGGTTCACCCGCATCACCAACCAAGCCCGCATATGACATAGTTCCACGGTGCCCGGTCTGGGCGTCACGTACGGCAGGGGCGGGGCCACGACGAGCCTCCAGGACCTTCAGAACGCGGATTGCATCCTGATCGAAGGTTCTAACATGGCAGAGGCCCATCCTGTCGGCTTCCGGCACCCCATGATCGCGCGCGAGAAGGGTGCGAAGCTCATCCACATCGACCCGCGCTTCACCCGCACTTCGGCGATGTGCGACATCTACGCGCCAATCAGGCCGGGCACGGACATAGCGTTCCTGGGCGGCCTCATTAACTACGTGATCGAGAACCAACAATATTTCGAGGACTACGTGGTCGCATATACAAACGCCGCCACCCTGGTCTCCGAAGACTTCAGGGATACGGACCCGACGGGTATCTTCTCCGGCTGGGACGAGGAGAAACAGGAGTACAGCGCGGAGACCTGGCGCTACGAGGGCCAGCCCATCGACTACGCCGCCTTCGGGGGAAGCCAGGACACCGTTGTGGGCGAGGCTGGTCAGGGCAGTCCCGGCGCGGGTGAGCACGCGGGCAGTCCACGCCCAAGCGACCTGACGCTCCAGCACCCGCGCTGCGTATTCCAGATCCTCAAACGCCACTTCGCCCGCTATACGCCCGAGATGGTCGAGAAAGTCTGCGGCACCCCGAAAGAGGCGTTTCTGGAGGTGGCGAAGACTATCTGCGAGAACTCGGGGCGCGAGAAGACCACCGCGCTCTGCTACGCGGTCGGATGGACCCAGCACTCGAAAGGCGTGCAAGTCATACGCGCAGCCGCGATCTTGCAACTCCTGCTCGGAAACATCGGGCGTCCCGGCGGCGGCATCATGGCGCTGCGGGGGCATGCGACCATCCAGGGCTCGACCGATATCGCCACCCTCTACGACATCCTGCCAGGCTACATTCCAATGCCGGACGTGGGGAAGGGGCACGACTCCTGGCGGGACTATATCCAGAACGAGACGGCCAAGACAGGCTGGTGGAGCAATCTCCCCAAGTACGCGACCAGCCTGATGAAAGCCTGGTACGGGGATGCCTTCGACCCCGAGGATGGAGAACTCTTCGACCATTTCCCCCGCATATCCGGGGATCACTCTTACTACCCGACGCTGCTCGACATGAAAGACGGCGAGGTGAAGGGCAGCTTCGTCTTCGGCCAGAACCTCGCGGTCGGAGGGCCGCACGCGAAGCTGGCCCGCAGCGCCCTGAGAAGCCTGGACTGGCTCGTAGTCCTCGACGCCTACGAGGTGGAGACTGCCGCCGTCTGGAAGCTGGACGACGTGCCGCCGGAGGAGTGCGCCACCGAGGTTTTCCTCATCCCGTCGGCGCTCGTTGCCGAGAAGGATGGTTCGTTTACCCAGACCCAGCGGATGCTGCAGTGGCACGACAAGGCTGTCGAGCCGCCGGGCGACGCGCGTAGCGACGCCTGGTTCGTCTACCATCTGGGGCGCAGGATCAAGGAGATGTACCAGGAGTCAAACGATCCACGCGACGCGCTTATTCAGGCGCTCACCTGGGATTATCCGACGGAAGGAGAGCGCGAGGAGCCGCACATCGAGAGCATCCTCAAGGAAGTCAGCGGCTACAAGATGGACACAGGGGAGCCGGTCAGCGGGTTTGCGGAACTGGCGGCTGATGGCTCGACGGCATGCGGAGGTTGGATCTACTCTGGCGCATACGCAGAAGGAATCAACCAGTCCCGTCGCCGCAAACCGGCCTCGGAACAGGACCTCGTCGCCGCAGAGTGGGGCTGGGCGTGGCCCATGAACCGCCGCCTCCTCTACAACCGCGCCTCCGCAGACCCCGAAGGCAAACCCTGGTCCGAACGCAAGAAGCACGTCTGGTGGGACGAGGAACAGGAAAAATGGACCGGCCAGGACGTGCCTGACTTTCAGGCGGACAAACCGCCATCCTATCGCCCCGAACCAGACGCCGCGGGCGTGGACGCGCTTCCGGGGGACGGGCCTTTCATCATGAACGGCGACGGTCGGGGCTGGCTGTTCGCGCCGGTCGGGCTCAAGGATGGGCCTTTGCCGGTCCACTACGAGCCTCTGGAATCGCCTGTTCCGAACCTGCTCTACTACCAGCAGCGCGACCCGGCTCTCAAGGTCTTCCCCGGACGCCCAGACAACCCGTACAACGTGCCGGAGGACCCACGCTACCCATATGTCGTAACGACATATAGGCTCACAGAGCATCACACGAGCGGGGCGATGTCGCGTTGGATCCCTTGGCTCTCCGAACTCCAACCTGAGTTGTTCTGTGAGATCAGCCCTGAGCTAGCCGCGGAGAAGGGCGTGAACAATACTGACTGGGTCACCATCGAGACGAGCCGGGGCCGTATCCACACCCGCGCCCTCGTCACCGACCGCATCCCCGTCTACCGTATCGACGGCAGGAACATCCACACCATCGGCCTCCCCTACCACTTCGGCCCGAACGGGGTAGTGACCGGCGACGTGGTCAACGACATCCTGCCCGTCTCGCTTGAGGCGAACGTCGCCATCCACGAGGCAAAAGCCTTCACCGCCAACCTGGAAGCGGGCCGCGTATGAGCAGCACGCGGGAGATGATGGAGCAGGGCCTCATGGACATAGGGGCCTGGCTCTCCAGGCGGCCCGACATTGCAAAGAAGAACCTCAAACCCGTGAGGAGCGCGAAGTTGTTGCAACCCGGCGTGTACTTCAACCGTGGGACGGGGATGGTGGATAGGATCTTCGCCCCCCAGCACGTAGCCCTCGGTCATCAGATGTTCCGCATCAGCCATAACCCAACCGCGCCGGTCGAGGAGATACGGCGCCGTGCAATGGAAGGGAGATAGCGCGTGGCGACCGGCTTCCTGACAGACACCACAGTCTGCATCGGCTGCAAGGCATGCGAGGTTGCCTGCAAGCAGTGGAACCAGTTACCAGCCGACGGCTACGAGTTCACCGGCGATTCCTACGACAACACCAAACAACTTTCGGGGAGCACCTGGCGCCACGTCGCGTTTATCGAGAACCCGAAGAAGCGCCGCCTCACCGGCGACGTTGACCTCGTCGCGCTCGCCGAGGACGTTACGGAACAACTCCCCGGTGGCGCGGAACTCGATGCCCTGGGACGCTGGGCTTTCATGAGCGACGTATGCAAACACTGCGTCGAAGCGCCATGCCAGCAGGCGTGCCCGACCGGCTCCATCATCCGCAACGAGTTCGATAACGTCTACATCCAGCCCGACATCTGCAACGGCTGCGGGTACTGCGTCCCAGCCTGCCCATACGGCGTCATCACCCAGGTCCCCGAGGATGGTCGCGCCTTCAAGTGCACCCTCTGCTACGACAGGCAGCGTGACGGCCTCGAACCAGCCTGTGCCAAAGCCTGCCCCACGAACTCCATAATGTTCGGCGACGTGGAAGACTTGAAGGAACTCGCCGAGCAGCGTGTCGCAGAGTTACATAACAAAGGATACACGCAGGCATACGTGTATGGAACGCCGGAGGTCGGTGGGACTGGAGGAATCGGGGGCAACCATTCCAAGTTCATCCTCATGGACGAGCCGGAGACGTACAACCTGCCGAAGCACCCATTCCTGCCGCAGGAGAAGTTCAGGGGCGGCGTCATCGCCAGCGCGGTCGCCGCCACCGTGCTGGGCGCGGTCGTCGCGTGGGCGTTCAAGGACTAGGGAGGACGATGAGCGAAGAGGCTGTATCCGGACAGCAGCGCAACGGGCGGCCAAAGACTTCCCACCACCCGGAGACCGATCCGGAGCGCAAGGACAAGAACTACTACGGCATCCCGCCGATCAAGCACGCGCACTGGACGTGGCAGATCCCGATCTACTTCTGGATCGGGGGCCTCGGCGCGGGAGCCCACATGTTCTCGACGGTGGCGCAGTTGCTAGGCCACGAGGACGAAGCCCTCCAGCGCGCGAGCCGCTACACGGTGCTCGTCACCATGATCCTGAGCCCCATACTCCTGATATGGGACCTGGGGAGACCCGAGCGTTTCTTGAACATGATGCGCGTCCTGAAGCTCCGCTCCCCCATGTCCGTCCAGAGCTGGTCGCTCCTCGTGTTCGGAAACCTGGCCGGTCTTCTCGCCGCCCGCCAGGCCGCGAAAGATGGTCTGCTCGGCCGTGACAACGTGTTGGCGCGGCTCGCGGTCAGGCTGATTCCCGACCGCCTGCTCTCCGTGCTCGCGCTGCCGGTGGGCCTCAACGTCGGCTCCAACACGGGGAACCTCCTCAGCGCAACGTCCGTGCCGATGTGGGCCCGCAACTGGCTGTTCATGGGTCCCGTCTTCCTCGCCTCCGGTCTCTCGACGGCCCTGTCCTGGCTCTCGCTCGTCCTGAACCTGACGCGCTCGGGCGAAGCGAAGACCCTTCGCGTCCTGCACCGCGCCGAGAGGGCGACCATACTCGTCGAGGCGGTGCTCATCGTGGCCTCGCTGGCCCGGATGGGCCGGTGGAGCAAGCCGCTCTTCTCCAGAGAAGTCGTCCCCCTCTTCGTCGGAGGCACCCTGATCGGAGCCATCCTTGCGCCCTTCGCGCTGCTCACTGGCAGGGAGTCGCGCGGAAAGAGCATCATCGCCTCACTGCTCGCGCTCGTGGGAGGACTCATGTTCCGGTTCGCCATGATCCGGGGCGGCAGGATCAGCGCCGACGACCCCGAAGCGTACTTCACCTTTGCCAGCGGTGAGAGTGCCCCTCAACCGGAAGATGCAGTCTAGGATGGGACCGCTGCCCGGATATAATCGCGGGCAATGCGACGAAAGGAAGATCCATGCAAGAGACCTACGAGGCTATCTTGCGCGGCGACCATCTGGAATGGAGCGGAGAAGATCGTCCGGCTCTCAGTTCCCACGACCGGCCGGTCGCGGTGCGCGTAACGATCCTCGGTGAAGCGGCTCCGGCGGGCAATGGACGGTTGATGGCGGAGGCCCTCGAGCGTCTGGCCGACATGCAGGCGCTTCCGAACCTGCCCGATCCGGCCGCCTGGGAACGCGAGGCACGGCAAGAGCGTCCCCTACCGGACAGAGAAGGGTGATGCTGCTCGACAGCAACGTCATTATCTATGCGGCCAAACCGGAACATGAAGTATTGCGGCGCCTGATCGAGGAACACGCACCCGCTGTATCTGCCGTTAGCTACGTCGAGGTGCTCGGCTACCATCAGTTGACCGGGCAGGAGAGGTGCTACTTCGAGGCATTTTTCGCGGCGGCTCCCGTCCTGGGCATAGACTCGGCGGTTCTGGAACAAGCAGTGCGGCTACGCCAACTCAGAAAGATGACGTTGGGCGACGCCCTCGTGGCGGGCACGGCCTTGACGCACGACCTCACGCTCGTCACGAGAAACATGGCTGATTTCCGTTGGATCACCGACCTCTCCGTGCGAGATCCCTTCGAGGAAAACTCCGGCCAGCAGACTAACTGATGGCGGCGGCTGAAAGAGTGCCGAAGACCCCGAAGCCTACTTCATCTTCGCCAGCGGCGAGCGCGCCTTACAACCGGAAGATGCGGTCTAGCCGGATCGGAGCGGAATCTCGTTGCCGGAAGATATTGTGGGCTGGCCACGAACTGTCGAGGAGGATGTGAGGGAGTTGCTCGTCCGCCTGTCTGACGAAGACAAGGCGAACATTCGAGACAGGAGCAAGGCGGCCCTTTCCGACCTGCATTTCTCGCTGGGGCTCGATATCAGGAACCGATTCGGGCTGAACTCGGGGAACTCGGAGTTGATGGAGTCGTGCGCCAGGCGTCGGCGTCCCGAGGAGTCTATATCCTATCCACCCTTGCATGAAGACGATGCTTCGGCGGTCATCATTGAGGCGCTTTGGGACGAGTTGAGAAAGCCGCAGTGAGACAGGAAGATCGCCCTTTCATTCTGACGCTCCTGATGGAAGATGCATCGCAAGGAAAGTTCGACCAGTTGCGAGAAGCTCACTTTCCACCGGAACGCAACTACCTGCGGGCGCATCTCACGCTGTTTCACAAGCTGCCAGCGGAACACGAAGGTGAGATCTCCGCTGATCTGAAAGAAGCCTGCGAAGATCGCGAACCTTTCTCCTTGAACGTGACGAACATACGCTTTCTGGGACGGGGTGTGGCCTATGAACTGTCGTCGCCGGAGCTTCTGTCTGTTCGGAAAGAGCTTGCCGCGCTATGGGGACCGTGGCTCGGGGCACAGGACAGACAGGGTTTCAAGCCACACGTGACTGTACAGAACAAGGTTTCACCGGACGAAGCGCGGGAACTGCACGGGAGTTTACAGGCGGCCTTCTCCCCTTTCGAGGTCGTAGGTGAAGGGCTATCGCTGTGGCGCTATCTGGATGGTCCTTGGGAGCGTGTCGGAACGTATACGTTCGGGAGTTCGATGCCCGCCGATCAACCCTTGTAGCCGATGGCTGCTGCATCCGGGTGGCGCAGGAAGCTGGCGAAGAGGACCGCGTAGACCGCCGCGAGCGCGAGCGCGAACGTCACCTGAACACCGGTTTCAGCGCCAGCGTTCGCCAGCACGAGCGCGCCGAGCAGGGTTGTCAGGAGGCCGTTGCCCATCCTGGCCCCGACGCCGATTGAGATCTGCTCTTCCCTCCGGCCTTCCGCCCTGTACAGCCGGAACAGCATGAACGCGACGCCCGCGACGTAAATTTGCAGGAGGGCCGCCAGCCATGCGAGATCCGAGAGGGCCGCAACGAGCAATACGTCACCGGCGCATACGGCCCCGAGGCTGAGCAGGCACGTCGCCCGCTTGCCGTATCGCAGCAGGAACGTCGGCTTGCCGTATGCGGCGTCGCCCTCCCTGTCGCGGAAGTCTTTGAGCACGATCCTTCCGGCGAAGAATAGATACAGCGCCGCCATCGGGAGCACGTCGGAGAGGCCGAGGTTCCCTCCAACGGCCACCACGCCGGCCCAGTACGGAACTCCCACGTAGGCGACGGCGAGCGTGAGCGGGGCCAGGAAAGTTCTGTGCGATAGCTCGACCGGCGGCAGCGAGTAGAGAACCCCGATCACTACAGACAACGCCATGATGCCGAACGGAAGCGGCCCGACGGTGAGGGGTATGCCCAGCGTCAGAAGGCCAGCCGCGATGAAGACCAACCAGAGATCCCTGACCTCAGCCGCGCCAGTGACGAGCGGTCGTCCTTCATCTTTGGGATGGTTGATCCGATCTATCTCCCTGTCCGCGATGTCGTTGACGCTCGTGGCGCAGACGTAGCTCGACGCGAGCGCAAGCACCATCGCGATGATGGGCCAGCCCATCTCGGTCAACCCACCGTGCCATGCGCCCCCGATCAGGGCGAACAGCAGGATCATGAC
>JACDAR010000013.1 GCA_013695335.1 Rubrobacter sp. | reverse complement strand
AGGCCGCTTATGAGGTCAACGTCGAGGGCGCGGTTGGCGGCGGTCTTGGCGTGGCGGACGGCGACGGGTCCGTTGGCGGAGATCTCCGCCGCAAGCTCCTTCGCCGCGTTCAGCGCTTCGCCCTGCGGGACGAGGCGGTTGACGAGACCGATCTCCTTGGCCTCCTCCGCGCCTATGCGGCGGCCCGTGAAGATTAGTTCCTTTGCGATGGCGGGGCCGACAAGGCGCGGCAGGCGCTGCGTCCCGCCCATGCCCGGCAGAATGCCGAGGCCAACTTCGGGGAATCCGAACAGCGCGTTCTCCGATGCAACGCGGATATCGCAGGCGATGGCGACCTCGCACCCGCCGCCGAGGGCGAATCCATTGACGGCGGCTATGGTGGGGATGGGGCTCTTGTCCAGCAGGGCCATCGCGGCGTGCCCGATATCGGAGAACCGTTTGGCGTCCAACGCATCCATCGCGTGCATGGCCGAGATGTCGGCCCCGGCTACGAATGCCCTCTCCCCGGCCCCGGTCACGATGATGGCGCGTGGTCCTTCCGTCTCCATCTCCAGTAGGGCCTGCCCGATCTCCTCCACCACCTGCGAGTCGAGGGCGTTCAGCTTGTCCTGGCGATCAATGGTCAGTATTACGACGCCGTTCTCTTCCCAGTCTACTCTTACGAAATCCATCGCGTTGTGTCCTCCTCGGTTGTTCGTGAGTCGTGAGTCGTAAGTCGAGAAAATGCTACTCGCGGTTACTGGCTCCTGTTCTCTTTCCGGCCTGTACCGTGCGGATCAGGGACCGTAGCATTTTTCCGACGTCCTCGCAGCATTGCAGGATGGGGGCTGTTTGTTGTTCGCTTGTCAGGCTTATCCTGCAAGATAGAATCAGATGGGTTTCCAATTCCTTTAGCGAGCCTTGCGCGATGCGTAGGAACTGGGCAAATTCTCCAGGTCCATCCCTCCCATACCCCTCCGCTATATTGGCCGGGATCGAGGTCGCCGACCGCCGGATCTGCGAAGCCATCCCGTAGACTACTTCTCTGGGAAAAGACCTGGTCAATCTGTAACAAGCCACCGCCAGATCCATCCCCTCGCCCCACACCCGCAGATCCCGGTACGAACGAATCGCAGATTCAGGCGCAATGCGCGACGAGCCACGAACCATATCCTTCGACTCACGACTCACGACTCACGGTACTACTCACGTACTCCACGGCCCGCTTTGTCGGGGTTCCTGGCGTGAAGATTTCACCCACGCCCAGTTCCTTGAGCTTCGGGATGTCTACTTTCGGGATGGTGCCGCCGACGAATACGTGGATATCTTCCGCGTCGTTCTCTTTGAGGAGATCCACGACCTTCGGGACCAGGGTCATGTGGGCGCCTGAGAGGATGGAGATGCCGATGGCGTCGGCGTCCTCCTGGATGGCTGCTTCGACTACCTGCTCCGGAGTCTGATGCAACCCAGTGTAGATGACCTCCATCCCTGCGTCGCGGAGGGCGCGCGCGATGATCTTGGCCCCCCTGTCGTGCCCGTCGAGCCCGACCTTCGCCACCACAACCCGTATCGTGCGCTCCATAGGACTACATTGTAGACGGCCACGCGCCTCGCGCCACAATTATCCCCTGCCGCGCAGCAGGACGAGGCCGCCGATCATCACCGCCCCGACGAGCACCCCGGCGCCCATCAGCACATATGGAGAGAGCGTACCGTCAGGGTTCGTGCCGGAGTCGGGGTCAGGTGTGCCTGATGTGTGTTCGTGGTGATCTTCGTGGTCTCCGTGTTCGTGGCCCGCTTCTTCCGTGGCTGTGGTTTCGGGGGACTGTGGGATCACCTGGATGGTGGGAGCCGGGTTCTCCGAGTTCGCCGTTCCCGTCCATTCGGCCACGCTTCCGTCTTTGTACGTCTGGGTGACGGCCAGGGCGTAGTCGCCCGGTTTATCTGGAACGCTGGCCGTGAACGAGAATTCTCCGGTCTGGCCCATCTGGATCTCCTCCCCTTCGGGAGAGGTGATGTCCGCGCCGCCGGTTCCGATCTCACCGCCTGACCACACGACAGCGCCGTCTTCCGCGTTCCCCTGCCATCCGCCGGGCGGGGACTGCACGTCAACCACATCGAATCCATCAGGCGGCTCCAGCCTGACCCCTGTGGTGGGCACGTCCTTCTCCGTCGGCACGGCAAGGGTAAAGACCTGTGTATCGCCGGCGGGGCTTTGATCCGGAGTGATCGTCACGTGGGCCAGGGCCGCGTCGGGCAGAGAGAGCATGAAGACAAAGACCGGAACCACGATCCGCCAGATTCTCCCCAAGATCCTGCTCCCTACTACTCGAAGATTTTGCCAGGGTTCATGATGCCGTTCGGGTCTGCGAGGCGTTTGATGCCGCGCATGAAGGGCAGGGAGTCGCCGTGCTCCTTTTCGAGGGAGCCGATCTTGCCCGAGCCTATGCCGTGCTCGCCGGTACACGTACCGCCGCGGGCGAGGGCGTGGTCCACGATCCGTTCGTTCACCGATTTGGCCAGCTCCAGCTCCGCCGCGTCATCCGGGTCAACGGGGAACACGGCGTGGTAGTTGCCGTCGCCGACGTGGCCGAGGATGGCGCCGTCGAAGCCAGCCGCCTCGATGGTCTCGCGGGCGTGACGCAGGGCGCCGGGCAGGTCCGAGAGCGGAACGCACACGTCTGTGGTCATTGGCTTCTTGCCCGGGTTGAGGTCCCTGATGGCAAGCCCCGCCTCGTGGCGAGCCTCCCACAGCTTCTCGCGGGCCTCATCGTCAGCCTCGAAATCGAAGTCCTCGCAGCCGTGGGCTTCGGCGATGGAGCGGGCCGTCCGAACGTCACTTTCGACGCCCGCTTCGGAACCGGAGAACTCCAGGAACAGGGTCGGGGCGACGGCGTAGTCCGTGCCCTTGAGGGCGTTGACGGCCTCGACGCTGCGGGCGTCAACCAGTTCGATGCGCCCGACCTGCATGCCGGTTTGGATCACGGCCCCCGCCGCCCTCCCGGCAGCCTCGATGTCAGGGAAGACTGCACGTCCGGCCAGAATATGCTCGGGTATCGGCTGGAGCCGCAGCAGAACCTCGGTGAACACCCCCAATGTCCCCTCCGAGCCAACGAAGAGGCTGGTGAGATGGTATCCGGCTGATGATTTCATCGCCATGCCGCCCGTACGCATTATCTTACCTTCGCCGAGCACGACTTCCAATCCTAGAACCTGATCCCGCATCGCCCCGTGGCGCACGGCGTTGGTGCCGCTGGCGTTGGTCCCGGCCATACCGCCGATGGAGGCGTCCCAGCCTGGGTCAACCGGAAAGAACAGCCCGTGTTCCTCCAGCCTCTCGTTCAGCGCCTCGCGCGTGACGCCAGGCTGCACCCGCGCTACGAAGTCTTCGGACCGGATTTCCAGGATCCCGTCCATCCTGCCAAGGTCCAGGCTGATGCCGCCGTGGGCGGGGATGGTGTGGGCCTCCAGGCTGCTCCCCTCGCCGAAAGGCACGATGGGTATTCCGTGCTCGTTGGCGAAACGCAGAACCTGGACTACCTCCTCGCGGCTCTCCGGGTAGACCAGGGCGTCAGGGAGATGGGAGGCGTGGTAGGTGAAGACAGAGGTGCCGTGGCGTGAGATCTCCCCCCCGTCGGTGGAGATACGATCTTCTGGCACGACTCCCCGCAGCCCGGAGAGCACATCCATGGTGACCTCCTACTCCGCCTCGACGGGGCTGGTGAGGGCGCCGAGGCCCTCTATCTCGATAGTGATTTCATCACCGGGCTTCATCCACAGTTGCGGTTCGCGGGCCATCCCGACGCCGGGAGGCGTGCCCGTGATGATGATGTCGCCTGGCACCAGCGTCATGCCGGTGGAGAGGAAGGCTACTATCCCGGCGACGGAGAAGATCATCTTTTCCGTTGTCCCATCCTGCACGGTCTCGCCGTTCAGGATTGCCTTGATGGAGAGGCTCTGGGGATCTGGGATTTCATCCGTAGTCGCGATAAACGGCCCGAAAGGCATGAAGGTGTCCAGGGACTTGCTGCGGGACCACTGTCCGCC
>JACDAR010000073.1 GCA_013695335.1 Rubrobacter sp. | reverse complement strand
CAGAACGAGATGGATCAAATCCGTGCCCGCGCCGCCCAGGAGGCGAAAACCTTCGTCTCGCGCATGAGACGCAGGTAAGCCCAGGCCTACATCCCCTATAATGTCCGGCATGTTCTCAAGCCTCCGGCGGACGATGGTGGAGTTCCGGTGGATGGTGGTGCGCGGCTTGCTGATCCTCACGGCGGTGCAGGCGGTTCTCGTTGCCGTGCTCGTTGGGATGGCACAGCTCCGCAAGCGGCGCGAGGGGCCGCACGGCGGATTTCCGTGGGAAGAACAGCCAGAAGTGAAAGTCGAGAACGGTTCCAGCCTCGAACTGTATCCCTACGGTGTCAGGCTGTACGAAGCCATGCACGAGGCCATCGAAAACGCCACGGAGTGTATCCACGTGGGGACATTCATCTGGAAGGACGACGAGACCGGACGGCGCTTCGTTGACGCGCTGGCGAAGAAGGCCCGCGAGGGCGTGAGGGTCTGTGTGATCTTCGATGGGCTTGCCAACGCGTTCGTATCATCGAAGTTCAAGAATTTCCCAGATGAGATCCACACGCTCCACTTCCGTCCGATCTGGGGTCCAAGGAAGCTCGTAAACCCGCGCAACCTGTTCCGTTACCACAGACACATCATGAGCGTGGACGGGCGGGTTGGCTTCGTCGGCGGCTACAACATCGGGTCGCTGTACGCAGATAGCTGGCGCGACACCCAGATCCGGATTGAAGGCCCGGACGCCCGCGAAATAGAGAACGACCTCGTGGATTTCTGGAACGATCACCGCACCCCCGACCTGCCCGTACTCCAATCCGTCGGGGACCGTTCGTGGGATTCGACCACCGTGCTTCACCGCAACGACCCGTATATGAGGATGTTCCCGATCCGGGCCATGTACCTTGAGGCCATAGACCGCGCCAGCAAACGCATCTACCTCACCCACGCCTACTTCATCCCAGACCGCGCGATGCGCGCAGGGCTAATAGACGCCGTCAGGCGGGGCGTTGACGTGCAGGTACTGGTCCCGGAGGACTCCAACCACGTGACGGCAGACTGGCTCGCGCGGCGCTACTTCTGGGAGCTGCTCGTTGGGGGCGTGAGGATCTTCCTGTACCGGCACATCATGATCCACTCCAAAACCGCCACCGTGGACGGCATCTGGTCCACAGTGGGGACCGCGAACATAGATCGCTACAGCATGCTCGGCAACTACGAGACCAACCTCGAGGTCTACAGCGAGCCCCTCGCGGCCCAGATGGAGCGGATGTTCGAACTGGACAAGACCAACGCCAGGGAACTAACGCTCAGAGAGTGGGAGAACCGTCCGCTCCCAGCCAAGGCAGTCGAGCGGATACTCGAATCCCTCGGCCCGCTCGTCTAGAAGAGGGTGCCATCCATTTTTGCGCCTTTGAGGTCGGCTCCTTCAAGGTTCGCGCCGCGCAGGTCTGATCCGGTGAGGCCGGCTTCAGTAAAGTCCGTGTGTGGGAGGTTTGCGTCCCGCAGGATCGTGCCTCGCAAGTTCGCCTTCGAGAAATCGCTGCCGGCCAATCGCGCCCCACTGAGGTCCGTTCCCGAAAGGTCTGTGGTCTCGAAGACAGTGTCCTGCGTGACGGTCCCGACCAGTTTTACGCCGCGCATATCCGCACCGGTGAGTTTGGTCTCTACCAGCATCGTGTCGGAGAGATCCGCGCTGCGCAGGTCGGAGTCCGTAAGGATGGCGCCGGAGAGATCGAGGCCAGAGAGGTCCAGGCCGGAGAGGTCCGTCGAGTGTAGGTCGGGTTCCTCGTCCTCCTCGAAGCAGATGTCGGCGACCTGTTCCCTGGTTAGCCTCTTGCGCCGGGCCTGGGTTTCTCGGCGGCGCGTGCCGCTCTCTGCCAGTTCGCGCTCCCGGCGCAGCAGATCGGGGGCAGGCAACGCCGCGTCACCCGTGCGGCCCTCTAGCTCTGCCTTGGCGCGCAGCGTGATCTCGTACTGGTCCCAGGGATGCAGACTATACGGGCCGTTGCTGGCCCTGATGCGGTGCCTGCGGATAAGATCGGTCAATCTCTCGGCGGCCTCGGCAGCGAGTTCCGGGTCGCTGGCCAGCCGAGCCTTGGAAACCTCCGCAATTAGACTCAGCATGGGCCTGTCTCCGCTCCAAGCTTCGGTGGGCTGCAAACGTACGGCTTCTTCGTCCCTGCCCAGGAGGAAAGCCAGGACGATCTTGTTCTCATAGTCTTCTATCGCCCACGGGATCTCTTCCGGCGACCCGAGGCCAGCGAAGGCGCGCTCGTACCACCCGTGAGCGCGCTCCGGGTGTCCGGCCAGACGATGATACCGTCCAGAGTGAGCAGCCTCCGCGCGGTCACGTCGCGGCTCTGTTCCTCGGCGGCACGAACCTTTCCTTCATCCAAGGTAGCCGCGCGAGCGAAGAACTCTTCCACCTCGGGATCCCCGAGCCAGCGCAGACAGCTAGCCACCATGTCCATGCGCCGTGGGTTGTCAGGTCTGCGATCGAGGCCGCGCCTTGCCTCGGCTAACTCTTTGTGCAGCTTCTTCTCGTTTATCTCAAGCATTCGCCTACCTCCTAAAGTAAAAGCATCGTTTTGTATAATAGCGGCGTCGCGGACTTGCTAATTGCTTGCTAGTGGGGAGATTCTTTGGCGCGTTGGGTGTTTCTGGAGCCGGATAAGGCTGCCGTCTCGGAGCTTACGCGGACGGCTGAGGTGGACGAGCTCTGCGCCCGCGTGCTCGCCAACCGGAACGTCTCGCCAGAGAGCGCCGCTGGATTCCTCACGCCCTCCCTGAAAACCATAGGGGCGCCGGAGGAGGAGCCGTGGCGCGTGGCCGCCCGCCGGGTGGCGAAGGCCGTCAGGGATGGGGAGCGGATCGGGGTTTTCGGGGACTACGATGCGGACGGCATTACCTCGGCGGCCGTACTGTACCTAGCGCTCTCGCACTACACGGAC
>JACDAR010000147.1 GCA_013695335.1 Rubrobacter sp. | reverse complement strand
GAGGCCCGGACATTTCGTTCGGGCCTCTCGCTTCGCCAGGGTGTGAGGTGGCCTTTGATGGGGATCACGGGTCGCAACGGTGGGTGGGGCCGCAGTTCCTTTGGCTCTGTATAATGCCGGGGCTGATGGCGCCGGGGGAGAGGGGTAGCGCGGTATGTTGGTAGATTCTCACACGCACCTTTTGAGGTTGGATGTCTCGCCGGATCAGGCAGTCAAGAATGCTGTGGAGGCCGGGGTCGGGGCGGTGCTGAACGTCGCCACACAGCTTGAGGATTCACAGCGGGGCGCAGAGCTTGCAGCCACCCTGCCGAACGTGTACTCGTCAGTGGGGATTCACCCACACAACGCAGGCACGTACACGGCGTCTGACCTCGAAGGGCTGGCCGAGTTGTCGGAGTCGCCCGGGGTTGTGGCTTTGGGCGAGGTCGGGCTGGACTATTACCGCAACGACTGGTCTGCTGACATTCAGCGGGCCCTGTTCGAGGATGTCATCTCCCTTGCCAACGACACGCGTTTGCCCCTGATCATCCACTCCCGCGCCGCCTTCGCCGACACCATGGCCTGCCTGGGCAACGCCAGGGTTGCGGTCATCCTCCACTGCTTCGAGGGAGGGGACAGTGAGATCCGGGAGGCGACCGAGCGCGGCTACTACGTCGGCCTCGCGGGGAACATCACGTACAAGAACAACGAAACGGCGAAGGTCCTGCGCCTGATCTCGGAAGACAGAATCCTGGTCGAGACGGACGCCCCATACCTGAGTCCGCAGCCGGTGCGCGGCGAGAAGAACGAGCCGAAGAACGTGGTCCACACGGCCAGCTTCGTGGCCGAGCGGCTCGGCCTCGACGACGAAGACTTCGCAACCCTCACTACGCGCAACGCCCGCACTGCTTTCTCCCTGCCGCTGGAGGTGTGATCCCCCCGGCTTGAACCCCGCCGACCACGCCAGCAACCGCCCCAAGAAACGCTTCGGGCAGCACTTCCTGAAAGACCCGAACATTGCCCGCATCGTCGCCTCGGGCGTGACGAAGGACGACGTGATCCTCGAAGTCGGGCCGGGACGAGGCTTCCTGACCGGGTTCCTGGCGGAGCGGGCGCGTACCGTCCATGCAGTGGAGATAGACCCCGACGTGCTGCCCATCCTCAGAAACGCGGCTCCTGGCAACGTGGTGATCCACGAGGGCGACGCGCTCCTCTTCGACTACGCATCCCTGAACCCCGCCCCGAACAAGCTGATCGCCAACCTGCCATACAACGTGGCTTCGCCCCTGATCCTGAAGCTCCTCGAACAAGTGGAGAGCATCTACACATTTCGTTTCATGGTCCAACTTGAGGTTGCCCGCCGGATGGCAGCCGGACCAGGAGGCAAGGACTACGGAGTATACGCCGCGCTCGTCCAGCTCTTCGCCGAAGTGAAGGTCGAACATAAGGTCTCGCCCAAAGTCTTCGACCCGCCACCGCGGGTCCAGTCAGCGGTGGTCGAGATGCGCCGCAGGGAGAGTATTCTGCGGGCCGGTGAGTACGATGGTGTGAAGCGTCTGGTGCTCGCGGCTTTCAGGAGCCGTCGCAAACGGCTGGTCAACAACCTTCCCGAGCCAGTGCGGGGCGAAGCGCCCGGAGTTCTGGCATCCCTGGGATACGGCCCGGACGAGCGGGCCGAGAGGCTTGCTCCGGAAGACTTCGTGGCGCTGTACCGGGCGGTTTCGTGGGCGCTGTAGGGCGGGTGCGGCTCAGGGCTTTCGCCAAGATCAACTACGCCCTCGAAGTCACGGGCCGCAGGCCAGACGGATACCACGACATCCGGAGCGTCATGCAGAGCATCTCGCTCGCCGATGACGTGGAGATCGAACGCGGCGGCAAGGGCCTGGAACTCATCGTCGAGCCAGAAGGAACGGAGATCGGCCCCCCCGAACAGAACACCGTGTATCGCGCCTGGGCCGCGCTGCGGAAGCTCACGGGCGAGGACACCCCGGTGCGGGTGCTGCTCCGCAAACGGATACCGGCTGGTGCCGGGTTGGCCGGTGGCTCGGCGGACGCGGCTGCGGCTCTCGTCGGCCTGAACGAGATCCTGGGCCTCCGAATCGACCAGGAGACCCTGCGAGGACTCGGAGTACGGATTGGGGCCGACGTTCCATTCTGCCTCACCGGCGGCACGGCGCTCGGGGAGGGCGTGGGTGAAAACCTGACCGCGCTTCCTGCGCCGCCGCATCACTACCTGGTAGTCGCCAAACCGCAGCCCGGGGCCGATACGGGCGTCGTGTATCGGCTCCACGATGAACTAGGTGCGGAGCCTGGGGACTGTGTCCGGCCCGTAGTTGGGGCGTTGGAGAGGGGAGACCTCACCTCGCTCGCCAGCTCCATCGGTAACGACCTCGCCAGGGTCACGGAGAGGCTGGTCCCCGAGGTGGCGTCTCTGCGCGAACGCTTGCTCGAACTCGGGGCGCTCGGATCTGGCATGACCGGCAGCGGGACTGCAGTCTACGGCATCTTCCAGGCTGAGGCCGAAGCCCGTTCCGCCGCAGGGGGAATCCAGGCTCCATTCGTGGACATCTGCGGGCCGGCGATTGCTGGCGTGGAGATGCTGCGGGATGCTTGATCCCGCTGATAGCACCTTGCCGCTTCGGTATAATCTGCGGCGCACACGAGGCGATGGGGCGTAGCCAAGCGGCAAGGCACCGGGTTTTGGTCCCGGGATCGCAGGTTCGAATCCTGCCGCCCCAGCAATAGAGTTCGCCCCCGTCCACAAGCCGCCCGAAGGAGTCCGCAAGAGCATGACCCCAGCAGAAAACCCGCCGATCTACGCTGTCGTGCTCGCCGCGGGCAAGGGCACCAGGATGAGGTCCAATCGGGCGAAGGTGCTGCATACCCTTTGCGGCGTGCCAATGGTCAACTATGCGATCGGGGCTATTAGATCCCTGTCTCCGGAGCGCACGCTCGTCGTCGTCGGACATCAGGCCGAGGAAGTCCGGGCAGGTCTTCCGCCTGACACAGAGCCAGTATTGCAGGAGGAGCAACTCGGGACGGGCCACGCGGTGCGGGTCGCGCTCGGGGCCATCGAGGAGGAAGATGGCATCCTCCTCGTGGTGAACGGGGATGGACCTTTGATCTCCGACCGCACGCTCGGGGGGCTCGTCGAGCGTCACCGCTCCGCGGACGTGGGGGCGACGGTGCTGGTGGCGGAGCCGCCCGACCCAACGGGGCTCGGGCGCGTCATCGAGGACGCCGGGGTGGTTCGGATAGTCGAGGAGCGGGACGCGACGGTGGAGGAGCGCGAGGTCAGGCAGGTGAACCTGGGGCTTTACGCCTTCGGGCTGCCCGAGATACGGGACGCCCTCGGGAAGCTGGAGACCGACAATAGCCAGGGCGAGTTGTATCTGACGGATGCGCTTGAGATCATCGGCAGGGAAAGCCGGGCCGTGACGTACAGGCTGAAGGACCTCGAAGAGGCGAACCTGGTCAACGACAGGGCGCAGCTTGCGCGGGCTGAGGAGATCCTGCGCCGCCGCATCCTCGACGCCCACATGCGCGCCGGGGTGACGGTGCGGGACCCTGTATCCACGCACATCGAGGCGACGGTGGAGATCGGGCGCGACACGGTAATTCTTCCTGGAACGTTCCTGCGTGGTGAGACGAAGATCGGGGCTGACTGCGTGATCGGACCTTCCACGGACCTCCTCGACACCGTGGTCGGGGACGGGGCTAGCGTCGAGCATTCCGTCGGGCGCGGCGCTGGCGTTGGGGCTGGGGCCAAGGTTGGCCCTTTCACGTACCTGCGTCCAGGCACGATCCTCGGCACGGATTCCAAGGTCGGGGCTTACTGCGAGGTCAAGAACACGAAGGTGGGGGATGGGAGCAAGGTTCCCCATCTCAGCTACGTCGGGGACACGGAGATCGGGGAGCGGTCCAACCTGGGCGCCGGGACCATCACGGCCAACTACGACGGGGTGAACAAGAATCGAACCCGGATCGGGGACGGCGTGTTCACAGGGGTGAATACCAGTTTGATCGCGCCGGTTACAATAGGAGATGGCGCGTACCTCGGGGCTGGAAGCGTGATCAACAAGGACATACCGCCTGGCAAGCTGGCTGTCGGGATGCCGGCGCGTGTGATCCGGGACGCCCCAGGGAACGATAAACAAAAGCGAACACGAGACGAGACGGAGGGTTAACGCCGAGATGCAAAACGGCTACCTGTCGCAGAATACCGAGAAGCGGCTGATGCTATTTTCGGGACGCGGCTACCCGCTTCTCGCCGAGAAGATCGCCGACCGGCTCGAAGTCGAGCTGGGCGGGGCACAGATCGAAACCTTCCCCAACGGCGAGGTATACGCCCGCTACCACGAGTCTGTGCGCGGGGCTGACGTATTCATCATCCAGTCCCTCTGCCAGCCCGTGAACGACAACCTCATGGAGCTTCTGGTGATGATCGACGCCGCCAATCGGGCTTCTGCCAAGCGCATCACCGCCGTCATCCCCTGGTACGCCTACTCCCGCCAGGACAGGAAGACCAAGCCCCGCGAGCCAATAACGGCGCGGTTGGTGGCGAACATGATCCAGGCCGCGGGCGCAGAGCGGGTGATGACCATGGACCTTCACGTGGGCCAGATCGAGGGTTTCTTCTCCTTCCCCGTGGATCACCTGACTGCGATGCACACCTTCGTCGACTACTTCGTGGACGCTGGTTTCCGCGATGCGGAGGACGCCGTGGTCGTCGCCCCTGACACCGGTGAGGCGAAAGTAGCCAAGCGGCTGGCAGACCATCTTGGGCTTCCGTGGGCCATCCTGAGCAAGACGCGCCGGGGGCGTGGGGAGACCGAGGTAACGCACGTCATCGGTGACGTCGAGGATCGGCGTGTGATCATGATAGACGACGTGATCGCCACGGGTGGCACGCTGGTAAACGCGGCGGATCGCCTGAGGCACGAGGGCGCGACCGAGATATACGCGGCGGCCACGCACGGCGAGTTCTCCGGTGACGCGTACCAGAAGATCGAAGATTCACACATCAGGGAGGTAGTGGTTACTGACACGCTTCCCTTGAAGGAGGACCAGCCGCGTTCTAAGATACATACGTTAAACATCGCCCCGATCCTGGCGAGCACCATCAAAAACGTCTTCACGGACGAGTCGGTGAGCAGGATCTTCATGGGCGAGAACCAGCTTTTTTAGAGGTCTCGGGCGTCGGGGCGGTTCGAGAACCGCCCTTACAGGCATCAGGAGGTAGTCGAAGTGGCGGATAACGTAGATTTGCAGGCGAGGGCGCGCGAGGGCCGGGGAAAGAACGACGCCCGGCGGCTGCGGGCTTCTGGGTTCATCCCTGCCGTGCTGTACGGCGAGGGCAACGAGGCGGGTGGCGGAACCACGCTGGCTGTCCCTGACAAGGCAGTGGACTATACGCTCACGCATTTCGGGGACAACGCCCTGTACAACATCAGCGTGGGCTCGGATACATCCACTGCCCGCGTGGTTGACGTGCAGCGCGACCCTGTATCGGGGCGGCTGGTTCACGTTGACTTCATCCCCGTGAACATGACCCAGAGGATCGAGGTTACGGTTCCGCTGCGGGTCGAGGGCGAGGCCCCCGGCGTGGAGCAGGACGGCGGCGTCTTGCAGCAGGTCGCCTACGAACTCCAGGTCGAGTCCCTGCCGGGGAACATACCGCAGGAGATCACCGTCAACGTCTCCAACCTCCAGATGGGCGACAACCTGTCGCTCGGTGGGTTGACGCTCCCAGAGGGCGTGTCGCTCATCTCCGAACCGGAGGAAGTCGCGGTCACGGTGGTTGCGCCGACGGAGATCACCGAGGAAGAGATCGAAGCTGCGGGCATCGTCGAGGAAGAGGGCGAGGAGGCTGCTTCCGAGGATGTGGAAGAAGGCGAAGAGGATGCTGCGGAGCAATCCTCCGAGGAAGAGAACGGGTAATCCAGAACCGGCGCGGGCCACGCCACGCGCCAGCGACGGAACGGGCGGGGGGCCATTGCGGTCCCCCGTCGTCTATGGCCTGGGCAACCCCGGCAGCCGCTACGAGCGCACCCGCCACAACGCTGGATTCCTGGTCGCAGACGAGCTTGCCAGCCGCCACGGCGGTGACTGGCGGAGGAAGAAACGTTCCCAGGCAGCCCAGATAAACTATGGGTCCACGTCGGCGGACCTCATCAAGCCGCAGACGTTCATGAACGACTCGGGCGCGGCACTCGGGAATTTCAGGACGGAAGACCTGATCGTGGTTCACGACGACCTCGACCTCGAAGCTGGCGTCGTGCGCGTGAAAGTGGGAGGCGGAGCCGGAGGCCACAACGGCCTGCGTTCCATCATCAGGCACCGGGGCAACGATTTCGTCAGGGTTCGCATCGGGATCGGACGTCCCCCGGACGGCATGACCGTGACCAACTACGTGCTCGGCAAGATGGACTCGGCCGTGAAGGAGTCCATCCCGCGCGCGGCGGACGCGGTGGAAGCCGTCATAGAATCCGGCCCCGAGGCCGCGATGAACCGCTTCAACGTGCGGGGCTGAAGACGTAATCGCCGAAGAGAAGATTTGTCCTTCGGCAACCCTTCACCCTGTTTTCAGGAGACGCCTGCAAGACGGGCTTCTTCCACGGCCTTTTCCACGCCCCCGGTCCAGGGTTCGCCGTGTCCCGTGAGCACCGTTCGGGCGCCCGTTTCGGCCAGCGCATCCAGGGAGTCGAGGGCGCGTCGGCTGTCGGCGGTGGCGGCGCGGGCCACGATCCGGGGTCCTGACTTCGCGGTGTAAGGGTCGAGGGTCACGATCGCATCCCCGGCGATGACGGTGTCCCGACCCGGCAGGTGCAGCGCGCAGTGGCCTATCGTGTGCCCCGGCGTATAGACGATACGCGGAGAGCCGGGCACGGGCAGTGTTCCATCAGTGTACCGTCGTACCTCCTTCACCGGCCTGGGCCAGAAGGCCCGATTACGCACCAGCGAAGCGACTATCGGGGCGGCCTGGAATTGGGTGGCGAAGTAGTAGGAGCGGGATCTCTCGCGGGTGTACTGGAGCGGTCGCCAGGCGAGCGGCGCGTCGTTCTCGTGGACCCAGACAGGCACGCCGAGGGTTGCGCGGGCGCGCTCCGCGAAACCAAGGTGGTCGAAGTGGGCGTGGGTCAGGACGACGGCCTCGATGTCGGAGAGCCGCCGTCCCAGGCTCTTGAGGGCTTCGATCAACGAGTTCCACGAGGTCGGCACGCCCGTATCCACCACGGTGAGCCGTCCGTCCTCTTCGACAATGTACCAGTTGGTGTAGGCATCTTCGATCCTGTGGACTCCGGGTGCGACGTTCTTCTGAAGCACTCAGTCTCTCCTCTCAGCCACTCGTTTCAAACGAGTTCTGGCCGTCCCCGGAGCTCCCTGTCTGGTTGCGTCACCTGCCCTTCGCCGTCTACGGCCAGCCCCTTTCTCGACGTGGTTGCGTTAGGGGCGGAGCAGGATCTTGATCGCACCGTCCTGCTTTTTCTGGAAGATCTCGTATCCGTGCGGCGCATCATCCAGCGGCAGCCTGTGGGTGGCGAAGCTCTCGACCCCAAGCGGATCGTCGTCGCCGGTGAGAAGCGGCATTATGTCGTCCACCCAGTGCTTGACGTTGGCCTGGCCCATCCTGAGCTGTATCTGCTTGTCGAAGAGCGTCAGCATGGGAATGGGATCAGCCATTCCGCCGTAGACCCCGATCAGGGAGATCGTGCCGCCCCGGCGCACCGTGTCTATGGCCTGGTAAAGGACATTCAGGCGGTCTACCCCGCCTTGCTCGAAGACCTTCTGGGCCGCCGCATCTGGAAGCAGGCCCGCGATCTGCTGCGTGAGTCCGGTGGCGGGTGAGCCGTGCGCTTCCATCCCGATCGCATCTATCACCGAGTCGGGACCACGGCCGTCGGTCATCTCGCGGATGGCCTCTGGAACGTTGTCGTGCTCACGGGCGTCGAGAACTTCTATACCGTTGCTGCGCGCCCTCTCTATCCGCTCCGTCACCATGTCCACGGCAATGACCCGATGGCCGCGATGGTGGGCGATGCGGGAGGACATGTCCCCGATCGGCCCCAGGCCAAAGACGGCGACGCTGCCACCGTCCGGGATTCCCGCGTATTCGACCGCCTGCCAGCTCGTCGGCACCACGTCTGAGAGGTAGACGAAGCGCTCGTCGGGCGGACCATCGGGGACCTTGATGTGCGTGTTCTGGGCCTGGGGGACACGCAGGTACTCGGCCTGTCCACCGGCCACCTCTCCGTAGAGTTTGGAGAATCCAAAAAGAGCGGCACCCATGCCCTGCTCGCGCACCTGGGTGGTCTCGCACTGCGTCTGGAGGCCCTGGTCGCACATGAAGCAGTGGCCGCAGGAGATCTGGAACGGGATGACCACCCGGTCGCCGGGGGACAGGTTCGTGACCTCAGGGCCTACTTCTTCGACTATGCCCATCGGCTCGTGGCCGAGGACGTTGCCCTCACCCATGAACGGGGTGAGCACCTCGTAGAGGTGCAGATCGGAGCCGCAGATCGCCGTGGTCGTGATGCGTATGACGGCGTCGGTGGGTTCCTGAATGGTCGGGTCTGGGACGTTGTCCACCCGAACGTCGCGCTTACCGTGCCACGCTACTGCTTTCATCTTATCCTCCTTAGTGACCGCTTTATCTGGGAACTCTTGTACCCTGATAATCTCTCGCCGAGCGTTGATATGTCCGATACCGGCTATACATTTTGGGCCATGTTAGCCTTCCGTCGATTGGGAGATACGAGGGTAG
>JACDAR010000143.1 GCA_013695335.1 Rubrobacter sp. | reverse complement strand
CTCGCCAGTGCTCATCCACCCACATGAACCCGAGCGAGTACGGCCCGAGCATCCACTTGTACGTGGACGCCACCAGGAAGTCAGGCCGCACCTCCGCAACGTCGAAAGGCTGTGCCCCGATGGACTGAATGCCGTCCACAACCAGCGCCGCCCCGACTTCCCGGGCCCGCTCCCCGACGCGCACGAGGTCCACCAGAGAGCCATCGGTCCAGTGGCAGTTGGGGATGGCAGCGACGGCCACGCTGTCGTCGAGGTGCTCCAGGATCGAGGCGGTCCAATCCAGGTCGGCTGGTCTGGGGACGATGACTACGTTGGCATCCTTCTTCTTCGCCAGCTCGCGCCACGTGTGGACGTTGGAGGGGAACTGTCCCTCCAGGATCAGGATGTTTTCGCCCGCCCGCACGGGGATATTGGCTGCGGCCACGGAGATCCCGTAGCTCACGGCGGGGATGATGGCGACGCCGTCAGCGTCGCCGCCGACGAGGCTGGCGAAGAGGTTGCGGGCCTTCTCCGCATCCCCGAAGAAGTCTAGCGGTGTGATCTCCCACGGCCGAGACTTTCGCGCCACCGACCGCTCCCCGACCTCCCGCACCGACCGTAACTGAGGCCCCATGTACGCGCAGTTCAGGTAGGCGATGTCTTCCGGTATCTCGAACAGGTTTCGCTGATCCCCGAGGTCCATGCTGATCCCTTCATTCTTCGTGGTTTCGCAGCCCGTTATTCAGCCAGAGATCTAAGTAGCCTGCTTGTGGAGATCATGGCCCCGCCGAGCACCGCAGGTATCCCGCCGCCAGGATGCACCGACGCCCCGACACGCCACATCCAGGGCCGATGGCTGTCGTTGTAGCGGGGACGGTGCAACGGCCCGCTCCGCCAGAATGGTCTGACGGCCCCGTACAGAGCGCCGTTCTCTCCTCCCCTGACGCCGAAATACTGCGGGTGCAAAATCGTATGCTCCCCGAAGTATTCCGTCGCTGTCTCTTCGAGCCCGATCTCCCGCGATATCCTTGCAACCTCGCGCTCCACGAACGTATCTTCGAGCCCGTACTCCTTGCCGTTGGCCGGGGCCGTGAGGAGCAGCGCCAGCGTCGCCCGTTCGTTCGGATACACCTCGCCGGGCCGAAAGTAGTTGGCGAAGGCCATGGTTTCCTCCGGCTCCTTGCCAGCTTCGAGGCTACGGTACAACATTGACGGATTCGAAGGCAGCACGACGCCGTGGGTAGCGACGTGTTCTGGCAACTCCCGCCGCAGCGCCGTATACACCGCCACCCCAGAGCAGGAGAGTTTCTCTGGTTTTCGCTTCTCGCCTGGCGCGAGGAGACCTTCCAGCCGATCCGCGTCCAGGCTGCTTACGACAGCGTCTGCCTCGTACTCTCCGGCTGTCGTGACGACCTTGAGATCCCGGATCTCCTGTACCGGCTCCCCGGTACACACTTCCACCCCAGCCCGTCGGGCGAGGCGTTCGAGCGCGAGCACGATTTCGTAGACGCCGCCATCTGGAACCCAGACGCCGTCCTGGGCCATGATCGCTGGCATGCTCGCGTACAGCGCTGGCGTGCGCGAGGGACTCACACCGGCGTTGAGCGTGTGGATTGCGATGATTTCTCGCAGGCCATCAGGCAGCCATTTCAGGCTGTTCAGGTAGCCTCGGGTGGTGAGCCTGGGACCGTAGATCCGGAGCAAACGCCCAAGCACCGGGAGCGTCCCACGCTCCAGCGGGTCTGCTGTCAGGAGCCGCGTCACATCGGGTCCCAGCCCGCCGTGCAGCGCCGCGAACCGCTCCCACGCCCCATGCCACGGATGTCCTTCCGGGACCGGCAGAGCAACGGTCTCGCCCCGATAGTAGTAGCGGCCGACCTCATCCATGCGTCGCAGCTTCAGGCCAGCGATCTCGGCTGCCGACGTACCGCCGTCCCCGAGAACGTCCCATCGCTTCAGAAGCTCGTCCCACACGCCGGGGAAGGTGACGAGTGAGGGGCCAGTATCCATACGCTGGCCGCCCAGGTGGATGCGCCGACTCTTGCCGCCGAGGTATCCGTTGGCTTCCAGCAACGTGACGCGGTAGCCGGCGGCTCCGAGAAGGGCCGCTGCGGTCAGCCCGCCGATGCCTCCACCCACCACGATCACACGCTTCACGGATACATTCCCAGCGAGACAGCAGCCACGAGTTGCATCCCGGCCACCGTGCCAGCCACGTACGGAAACGCTATGGAGAACGGGTACAGCCTGTGGCCCGCGCGGGTCGTCGGGTCGCGCCGCAATACGTACAGCAATCCGCCCGCGAATGCCGCGTTCACCAGCGCCACCAGCGGGCTGACGAGCGCGAATGCGACGGTCGATGCCGCCCACAGAAGCCCGCTCCACAGCACGACGCCCCGAACGCCGAGCCGCACGGCCGTGGTTTCTATACCCACGCGCCTGTCCTCGGCGATATCCTGGACCGCATCAAAGGTGTGCTTGGCCGCGCTCCACGCCATCAGGCCGAGCGCGGCGGGCCACACAGGAGATCCAGCGAGCGCCAGCGGCACGAAGACCAGCGGGAACGCGTATGCTGCGTTGCTCAGGGAATCCAGGTAAGGACGGGCTTTGAAGCGAACAGGCGGCGCCGAATATCCGACGAATAGCAGCGCATAGAGGAGCATCCACAATGCTGCGTCCCACGGCAGGAAGATGATCGAGTACACCACGAAAGGCAGGTTGGTGATGAGGACACCAAGAACTATGGGGCGCACCTCTTCAGGCAGGATGCGGGCTCCTTCGAGGCTTCCTTTGCGGGGATTCCTGGCGTCGGTCTCCTGGTCGAAGACGTCGTTGGTGCCGTAGATCAGGAGGTTGAAGGGCAGCGTGAGCCAGAGCAGAATCGGCAGCGCCTCCCAACGCCACAGGTCTCCCACGAGCCACATCCCGACTACGGCTGGACCTATCGTATTGATCCAGAGTGCGGGGCGTGAGATCCGGAAGAGGCGTGCGATCACTGGTGCATCACTTGGCCAATATATACCGCCAGCCGAAATGACGCTGGGATAACATACACGCGTGCCAGACCTCCGTTCCATACCCCTGTGGCTGATCCTCGTCTCCGCTTTTTTCTTCGTGGCCGCCTACTTCACATCCCGCTTCCCTGACGTGCCCGGCGCGAGCGCGGGTTCCTACCTGGCGACTTTCCTCATAGCGCTGCCAGCCTTCATCGCCATCTTCAGATTTATCGGCGCGCGGAGGGCGATCATCTCTCTGTTCGCCGTTTCGCTTTTCGCCTTCACGATAGAGGCGACCGGAGTCGTCACCGGCTTTCCCTACGGAGATTTCTACTACGGCGACGCGCTCGGGGCGAAGGTCTTCGGGCTCGTGCCATACCTCCTGCCCATCTCATACGTGCCGCTCGTGATCGGGACCGCGGCAGCAGCTTACCGCGATGGGTCGTCGCATCCCGTCGCATGGGCTTTGCGGTCCGCGGTTCTCCTCGTTCTGATCGATGGGCTTCTCGACCCCTGCGCCACGGCGCTCGGTTTCTGGGTGTGGCCGGACGGCGGCGCGTACTACGGCGTGCCAGTGAGCAACTATCTCGGATGGCTGCTCTCCGGCGCGCTCGCCTCGGCTTTGTTGGTCATCCTCGGCCGCTGGGAAGTAAAGCCGCCCCCAGGAATGCTCGACAGCACGGTGATCTCGGTTTCCTTCTGGACCGGGGTGGCGGTCTTCGAGGGGATTGCTTTTCCGGCAATGCTGGGGGCCGCGCTCTACGTCTTTCTGCTGCTGCGCCGAACGCGTCTCGGCATCGGAAGGGCAGCTTCGCGGGCTGGACGGGTATAGACTCCACACCTGGAGAGGAAGGTACGCATGAAGTGGGCGACTGCCATATCTCGGAATACTTCAGTGGAGGAGGCCATCCTCGAGTGTTCGGAGCGTGTACGCCGGGAACTCGGCCCCGGAGGGGTATCGCTAGCCGTGCTGTTCGCCACGCCGCACTTCGCCGCCTACTTCCCGCGGATGCACCGCCTGATCTCAGATCATCTTTCACCCGAGACGCTAGTCGGATGTTCGGGCGGGGGTGTGATCGGGGGCGGCGAAGAGGTCGAACGCGCCCCCGCGATCTCCCTTGTCGCGGCCAGGTTGCCCGATGTCGAAGTAAGAACGTTCAGGATCGAAGGTACGCTCCCCGACCTCGACGGACCCCCGAAAGCCTGGGAGGAACTGGCGGGTGTCCGCGCGGATGAAGAACCCCAGTTCGTCTTGCTCGTGGATCCCTTCTCCATCCGATCCGAGTCCCTGCTCGCCGGGCTGGACTTCGCTTTCCCCGGAGCGCCCAAGATAGGCGGCCTCGCCAGCGGCGCGGCATCTCCCGGCCTGAACGCCCTGTTCCTCGACGACGAAGTCTTTGACAGTGGTGCGATCGGGGTGTCCCTGACGGGCAACGTGGCAGTCGATACGGTGGTGGCCCAGGGGTGCCGTCCCGTGGGCGACCTGATGAACGTGACCGGCTGCGACGGCAACCTGCTGCACGAGCTAGATGACCGACCGGCCTTCGAGGTTCTTCAGGAGCTATTCGCCTCCCTGGACGAGCGGGATCGCAGTCTCGCCCAGACCTCGTTGTTCGTCGGGGTGTTGATGGATGAGTTCACGCAAGAGCCCCAGGCCGGAGACTTCCTCATCCGAAACCTCATCGGCGCGGACCCCCGTCTCGGCGCTGTGGCCGTCGGAGAAAACCTGCACGAAGGAATGCGCGTCCGTTTCCACCTACGCGACGCCGAGACATCAGCCGAAGACCTCCACGCCATGCTCACAGGCTACGGGAAGGCACTCCCCGACAACGCAAACCCCACTGGCGCACTGCTCTTCTCCTGCGTCGGACGCGGCGAGTACCTGTACGGTCGGCCCAACTTCGATACAGACGTCTTCCACGAACACCTCGACGGCGTCCCAATCGGCGGCTTCTTCTGCAACGGCGAGATCGGGCCCGTCTCAGACGCCACCTTCCTCCACGGCTATACCTCCTCCTTCGGCCTCTTCCGTACCCGCTTTTAGAGCCAGTTTTATAATCCCATCTGTTTGTGACGAAACGCACACTTGCCGCAACATATAGAGGACATGTAACTTTTGTTCAAATTCTTTAAGAAAACTCTTCCATTCGTGAAGTGGTTATGCTATAGCTGTATATGGTTGCTGGAACAGCGTGTTCGGGGGCGAACGATGATGGACGGGCGTAGTGTGTGGCAGGTGGAGGTGGATCGGGATAGCCTGGCCTACCGGAGTGGTTGGCAGGACGGGCGCTTCGGAGAGGCGGGCACATTCGCGGCGAACAAGAACCTCGCGGCCTGGGACAATCAGGACAGGCTGGCGTACTACCGGGGACACCGGGAGGGGAGTCGGGTTCGGGGGATGCTGCGCACAGGGCTGGAGGTTGCTGAGACCGCCTGATCTCGAACCGGGTGGGTGACTCACGCACCTTACGGGGCATGAAGGTGACGATTACTTCACCAGGATTCGATACGTTCGGTTACAGGCGTCCTGAACGGATGATGCCGACGAGGAGGGCGAGGCCCATCACGGCGGCTACCACGAACCCCACCAGGCCGAAGACGCTCACGCCGAGCAGCCGGAAGCCGGTATCCGAGAAGATCCCGAGCATCGAAGAGCCGATGATCAGTGCGGCTATAAGGAAGGCAAAGACCAGCCGGTTGGCGAGGATGTCCACTTTGGAGATTAGCTCGTCCAGCCCGCCGTGGCGGAACCGCACCTCGACCTCCCCGTCTTTGAGTTCGTCCAGGAAGGCGTGTATCTGGCGCGGGTAGTCCGCGTATGCGTCCGGCTGGGCGAGCTTGCGGGCGGTTCTTGCGGCGACGTAGCGGGGATCTCGGAAGCGCGATACTAGCTTTTCAGTGGCTTCCGCTGCAGCGGCGGTCCCCGAGTATCCGTTCCCGCCGCGCTCCAGGCCAAGTTGTTCGGCTGAGATCAGGGCTGCGAAGAGCCTGGCTACTTCTTCCTGTAACTTTGCCCCGCCCCTCCTTGCTGCCTCCAGGCTGCGGGACCGAATCTCCACGAGCGAATGTTCGGCCCACAACGGACCCCCCAGGGAACCAAGCGTTTCCCTCAGTTCACGGCGAAGCACCGACGTATCTTGCGGGACCGAGGCTCCCGTGAGCGGCAGGGAGCGCACCACGCCGTCCACGTCCCCGCGCCGCGCCGTTGCGAGTAACTCCGCGATGCCCCGCAGCATCTCGGGGTCGAGCCCGAAGC
Source organism: Rubrobacter sp. (assembly GCA_013695335.1). GTDB lineage: Bacteria > Actinomycetota > Rubrobacteria > Rubrobacterales > Rubrobacteraceae > JACDGB01. Next base: position 2,800 of record JACDAR010000143.1, on the reverse strand, counting down.
CCTCCGTCGGGTCGGAAAGCCAGATCTCCCCCGACCCACCATCCACGGCGAAGCGCTCCGGAGACGGATCGGGAAAGAAGGTCCCCTCTTCCAGCGCGAGCCGTATCAGCGCGTCCGATACCTTCTGATACTGATCTGGCGCAAGCGTACCTGGATCTTCCGGCGCCTCGAAGGTGATGCAGCGGGCCGCTGAGTAATCGCTGTAGACGTTCGGAACCTTGGGGAACCATGGACCGTCGAGATCCCGGACCCTCCGGACCGTCTGGGCAGCGAAGAACATATCCCTGCGCTGCGCCGCGTGCGCCGCGAACTCCATCACCGTGACCGATGGATCCAGCGGCAGCCTGTCCCCGAGCCTGCGCCGCGTGACGTCAGCCACGGGCCGCATAGCCAGGAGATCCCGGCGCACCCCAGGACGCCGCACCACAACGAGCGCCGGACGCTCCCCAGGCAGCACCACCCTGTGCGCCTGCGTCATCACCCCCACCCGCGCCGGGGTCTCCTCGAAAGCCGGGAACAACCTCTCCAGCGAGTTTCCCAACTCCCTTTCGACGAGCGTGCGGATTTCGGCAAAGGCCACGGGCCGCACCGCTGCGGAAGCCCTTCCAACTTCCAAAGCAATGCCGGGGGGCAGCAGGTCGCCGCGCGCCGACAGAAAACGCCCGAACTCAGCGAACGTCGGCCCCAGTTCTTCGAGCGAGAGCCTCAGCCGCGTGCCGACCCTCTCGGGGTTGTCCCTGCGCCGCCTGAGGGCGAACCTGCCCCCGAACACGAACCCGAAACCGTAGCGTGCCCCGACCCGCGCGATGCTGGCGGCCCGCCGCGCCGGGCTCTCCGGCAAACCCCGCGTAACCTTCTCCGCTTCCACGGGAAAGAGCTTAACAGGTATCAGGTTTCAGGCATCAGGTGTCAGGTGTTGACGAAGAGGCGGGGGATGCAGGTCGGCACGTTTGCGGTCATCTTCGGTTCGCATGGAGGGCGCCGGTTGCTAGAATGGACGGCAATGAGAAAGTAAAGAAGCTGACGGCTGAAACCCGAAGCCCGAGGCCTGGCGACGAAGGAGCCACATGCGCTACGTACACACCTGCTACAGGGTTCTGGATCTCGACCGGAGCATAGACTTCTACAGGGACAAGCTGGGCCTGGAGCTGGCCCGCAAGACACCCATCGGAGACGATGCGACCAACGCCTTCTTCGCAGTCCCCGGCGACCCCGAGCCCCGCCTGGAGCTCACCCTCAACCACGATCAGGATGAGCCCTACGAGCTCGGGACAGGCTACAGCCACGTCGCCTTCGCTGTCGAAGACCTCGACGCCCTCGCCGCAAAGCTGGAGGATGCGGGCGGCGTGGACTTCGAGAGCAAACCGCACGCCATGGGCGGAAGCGGCACCCGTCTCTTCTTCGTCAAGGACCCTGACGGCTACCGCATAGAATTCATCGAACGCTCCTGAGCCCACCAGCCCGAACGCGCCGCGGGCTTCCAATTTCATCGCTGCGTTAAGTGAATTCATCGCGGATTCATCGCTGAGTTCATCCGCGTTTCATCAGCCCATGCTCTCATCAGACACTGCTTGGCGTTGTGCGGTGGAAAGGAAGAGGCATGGGCAGGTCGCGTTCGTGGGTTACGGGTTATCGTCGGGACGAGCGGGGTTTCACCATGCAGGAGATGATAGTCACTGTATCCTTTCCAAAAAGTAAGTCGTCCTGAGTTGAGGTTCCGTGCTCGCCTGACCTTGCGCGGTGTTGAGCGAGTAGAGTTGATGCGAGCGTGAAGGGAAATAGGTGAGTAGCGGATATATACCACCGACCTCGAAGAGTGAGCCGGAACCGGACGAGATTTGCTGCGAGTTAAGAAGCCTGTTGGGCCGCTGGTAGGAGCCAACCGGATACCTGCGAGGGAAGGCCGGGGCACCCTTCGCTCCGACCTTTCTCTTGCCCTACTTACTGAACTGCCGAGAGAAGGTAATTCGGCAACCTGTCTCCCGGCGATCGCAGTTCTCGGTGGTTGCCCACTCTCAGGAAGTTAGGGAGGGCGGAGACGACGCCTAGTCAGTGAGGAAAACGCCTATCAGGATCGCTACGGCGGCAACCAACAACGCTACAGCTAGGTAAGCCAAGCCCCTAGAGCGATCCGTCGTACCGCTCGCGCTAAGGCCCACGGCAGCGGCGAAGCCGAACCAAGCTATGGCGTTGAGCGTATCGCGATCGATGACCGCGGCCAGGGCCGCCACGAGCCCCAACAACGTGGCGATCCACATGAAAAGCGTTGACTGTTGCAAGCCGATCCCTCCCTAATTGTGCCGATACCTTGCGCCCGGCCCACTTCACTCCGGCGAAGTGGGTATCCTATCTTCTCAACATCCCGTCTTCGCGGCTACTTCGGGTCTTCTTTCCCCCTTTTTCGCCCTGTTGCGAGAGGGGTTGTTCTCGGCAACCAGGGCTTCCGGTGAACGGAGTTCTAGGAAGTTCGGCTAAAGTGGGTTCTAGGAAGTCAGTGCTGGTCGCTCCCGAGAGTAGCCCTAGGGTACCTGGGTAGCAAAAATATTCGGACCAGCGAAGCCCCTCCAGTTAAGAGTGGCGATCGCCAGCCCGAGCGACAAACCCTGGTCGTGCCATAACGCCAGTGCTTGGGGCTAGTTGTCTATGTTCCTGTACAGCGGTCCCTACCTCCTAGTCGAGGTACAACGACTTGCCCCAATATTGTAACACACATTACTAATATCACAACTCCCTCCTCTTGGAGGCGACACATCGCCTTCGACGCATCGCCTTCTTTTGTCCTACCCTTACAGACCACGGC
>JACDAR010000118.1 GCA_013695335.1 Rubrobacter sp. | reverse complement strand
CGCAGGGCGAAGCGCTGAACGCGGCGAAGGAGCTTGCGGCGGAGATCTCCGCCAACGGACCCGTCGCCGTCCGCCACGCCAAGACCGCCGCCAACCGCGCCCTCGACGTTGACCTCATAAGCGGCCTGGAGTACGAGGCGGATCAGTTCGCTCTCCTCTTCGCCACACAGGACGCGAGAGAGGGCATGGGCGCGTTCTTAGAGAAGCGCAAGCCGAAATTCGAGGGACGCTGATCCACGCGATAAAACTTCGCGTCCGCTACTCAGAGACCGACGCCCAGGGCATAGCCAACAACGCCAGCTACCTCGCCTACTTCGAGGTCGGCCGCGTCGAGTGGCTCCGCGCCGCCGGACTCTCGTACAGGGAACTGGAGGAGCAGGGCCTCGGCTTCGTCGTGGTCGAGGCCCGCCTCTTCTACAAGAAAGCAGCCCGTTTCGACGACGAACTCACGCTTCGCACCGAACTCACGGACGTGGGCCGCGCCTCGCTCCGCTTCGAGTACGAGGTGCTGCGGGACGGGGAGGTGATCTCCACGGGCTACACCCGCCACGGCTGCATAGACCTCGCAACGGGTCGCCCCAAGCGCGTTCCGGTGGAGCTTGGTGACTTGCGGGCCGGGGCCGCCGAAGCTACGGTGGAGGATGTCGTGGATAGGGTGGATGAGCAGTGAGCATGAAGCTCCGGCGGGGACTAATGTTTGGTGAGTCTCTGCTCGCCCTCCTGGCGGGCAATTGTCGCATCGAGCGCATCAAAGGATACGCGGGAGCATGCGACCCCGAGAACATAGCCCGGCAAGAACAATAATGATCGTCAATGACGAACGCGAACATGACCCACAGTGATGAACAATCGTAGGTATAGGCGAAAAGCTTTCGAGGTTGGCCCCTACTGCTGGATACGTTATCGTACAGATCATCCTTGTAGGGTACTGGGTGTACGTGATCTCGAAATACGGAGTAGACCCCACGCCAGATGAGAATCCTTATGCGCTCGGAAACGTTATAGTCATGGTCGTACTGACCGGGCTACCCGCCGCAGTGCTCGGCGTGTTCGACATCGCAGCGCAGCTATCCAGATACTCACTACTAAGGGTGCTCGACGCAGCCCTGATCGTCCTGTTCGCGCTGCTTTGGATAGTTCCCGTCACGTCCTTCATGCTATTCCTGGAGCCCGATATTTTCGGCAACATAGATGTCCCTTCCCTACCGACGGCCCTCGGTCTCTTCCTCGGCGGAGAGTTCTCGCTCGCGCTGCTGCTGATCTTATCCGTGGCAGGACGGGTCGTAGCGAGGAGACAAGCGCTTCGTGATCGATAGATCGCTCAACACTACCAAAGCCATTATCCATCTCAGGACAACGACATGTAGCTGTGCTTCTGCACGGCCTCCCGGTGTGTGATGAGCGGATTATTTCTAGTCGCAGCGGTATCGGACCTCGTTTCGCCTCTATCCACCCTCCTTTCTTCGAGCGCCGTATGGGTACGGCGTCCGAAGTTTCCGTTCACGTATAATCCGGGGCATGGAACAGGCAAGAACACAGGATGCCATGAGCGCCGTCAAACACCGCTTCACGGTCGGGGAGTACCACAGGATGGGTGAGGCCGGGATCTTCGCCGAAGACGACCGGGTGGAGCTTATAGACGGGGAGGTGGTGGAGATGACCCCCATCAGTTGGCGTCATGCCCACTGCGTGCGGCAACTCATCAACATACTCCCTGGCCTCGTTGGTGATCGCTACCTGGTAGATGCACAGAACCCTATCGCCCTCGGGGAGCATGGTGAGCCGCAACCCGATGTCGTTCTCCTTGACGGGGGGCTGGCTGCGGGCCGCTTGCCCATCCCTGACGAAGTGGCACTCGCCGTGGAGGTTGCCGAAAGCTCGCTGGAATTCGACCGTAACGTGAAGCTGCCCTGGTACGGTGAGGCCGGCATCCAGGAGGTCTGGATCGCGAACCTCAGAGACGACCTGATGGAAGTGTACTCAGACCCCGGTCCACAGGGTTACAGGTCCACCCACCGCGTAGGGCGTGGCGAGAGGATAGTCTCAGCCACCGTTCAGGGACTCGCCCTGGATCTCGCGCAGATAATCCCCTCCCGTTAGAGTTCGGGCGAACTCACCCCGTTCTGGTGCGTAAGTCGTGAGGCGCTCGCGTTCCGCGCTCACTTCGTAAATCGTAAGTCGAGAAGAAAAATGCGACCAACTACTCACGACTTACGATCTCACGACGCACAGACGCACCGAACTCTCCACCCGGTTTCGACTTCATTTCCGGCCGTAGCGGCGGCGGGAGAAGCCGGCGATGAGGCCGAGGGGAAGTGCGATCAGGGCCGCGATGGTGAAGAGGAGGCTGAACAGGTCATCCTGGGCCAATGGCGCGGCGGCGCTGGTGGCGAGGCCGCTTCCCGTAAAGAGGGCTGCGGCGAAAAGTGAGATCATGGTGGCCCGGGCCTCTGGCACGACTTCGGTGGCCCACGTCTGGAGCGTGGAGTGCATGAACGCGAAACCACCGCCGACGAACACGGCAGCTAGCGAGATGCCGATCAGGTTCTGCTCCAACGCACCAGCCGCGTAACCAGCCACGAGCAGCGCACCACCCATGATGAGCAGCACGTGCGCCCCGACGCGATCAGAGACCCTCTTCAGAATACGGGTCCACACCAGCGTGGCGACGCCGTACAGCCCGACGGCGAGGCCGGAGGCGGCTGAACTGAAACCCTGGTTCTCCAGCGCGGGCGCGAGGTACGTCAGGAAACCCAGGATCACACCACCCTCGATGAGCGCGAACAGTACAACCAGGAGCGCCCACGGTTTCCTGAATACGGTGACGAGGCGCGCGAGTATGCCAGCATCCCCGTCACCATGCTCAGGCTCGGGCAGCCGTCTGATGAACAGCAGGCCGAGCGTGGCCGAGGCGAGAACGGGAGCTGCGAAGGCGAGCCGCCAGAGATCCAGGTACGCTGCGATACCCGCTGTCACGGTGGCGAGTGCTGTCGCCACGGCGCTGGTTGCGAGCTGGTCTGCGAGGGCTTTCTGGCGGGTGGAGATCGGTACTGTATCCCCGATGTACACCAGTGAAGCCGGGATGATCGCGGCGAAGAGCCCGCCAGCAAGCGCCCGCCCCACGATGAGCGTGGCGAGGTTCGGCGCGAAGGCCGAGAGCAGGCCGGGCACGAGAACTGCCACAAGGGTGAGCCGGATGACCGTGACGCGTCCGATCCTATCCGACAGCATCCCCCATACCGGCTGCATCAGGCCGTACAGCAGGAAGTAGGTGCTTGCCGCCACCGCGACCTCCGCGAGCGATACGTCGAGGTCGGCCGCGATGGTAACGAGCATCGGGGCGATGGTGAAGCGGTCGAAGGTGCTTAGAAACGCCGCCGCCCTGAGCAGCCGCAACCGGCCGCCGAGTTCCGCGGGAACTTCCAAGTTATGCGTCGAGTTCGGTGATCGAGAGAGATCTCACCCCGAAACCATACGCAAATACGCTTTCGCGTACAAGTTGAAAGTTGCGGCCAATGTGATGGGTTTCGCTTTGTCACGATTGACTTCGCTCCTTCGTCTCTTGAATAGGGAACAATGAAAGGAATGGAACGTGAGGGCGAACGAGGCGGAACCACAGGCTGGCACAGGGACGCGAAGCGAGGCAGATATGGACAAGACCGGGGATTTCGACAGGCATAGGCGGCTGCTGTTCTCCATCGCCTACCGGATGCTGGGCAGCGTGGCCGACGCCGAGGATGTTCTCCAGGAGGCGTATCTGCGGTGGCAGCGTACGGAAGAGGAGGTGCGTTCGCCCAGGGCGTATCTCTCGGCTGTCGTCACCCGGCTCTCCATTGACCAGTTGAGATCGGCCCGCGTCAGGCGCGAGGAGTACATTGGGGCCTGGCTGCCCGAGCCTATCCTGACGGAAGGAGAGGGGGCGGATGCGCCAGCCGAAGCGGCGATCCTCGAAGAGTCGCTCTCTATGGCTTTCATGGTGTTGCTCGAAAGCCTGACGCCCACGGAGCGGGCGGTGTTCCTGCTGCGCGAGGTCTTCGACTACGATTACGGTGAGGTCTCGCGGCTCGTCGGCAAGAGCGAGGAGAACTGCCGTCAGATCTCACGCCGCGCCCGCCAGTCCGTAGCGGCCCGCCGTCCCCGCTTCGAGGCATCGCAGGAGCAGGAGGAGCGTTTGATGGAGAGCTTCCTCCAGGCTTGCGCGGGCGGCGACATGGAAGCCCTCGTCTCACTCCTTTCTGAAGATGTGATCCTCTGGTCCGATGGCGGGGGCAAGGTCAGGGCCGCACTCAACCCCATCAGGGGCGCGGATAAGGTTATCCGGTGGTTCGCAGGGATTCTGCAGAAAACCCCGCCCGGACTTACCTTCCGAACTGCCTCGGTCAACGGCCGTCCCGGCGCCGTCGGATACTACGCGGATGGCAGCCCCCAGAGCGTCGTGACGCTGGAAGTCGAAGGAGAAAGTATCCGGGCCATCCACTTCGTCGTGAACCCGGAGAAGCTGGAGAACATCCCACCGCTGGAGGAGGTAGAACGATGAAAGTCCTGGAACCGTTCATCAGCCAGTGGGCCGCGCTGTTGACCACGTTCCGTCGCGACGGCACACCAGTCGGCACGCCTGTGAGCATAGTCGTCGAGGGAGATCACGCTTATTTCCGAACCTGGTCCACATCGGGGAAGATGAAGCGCATCCGCAACAACTCGGAGGTCCGGATCTCACCTTCAACCGCGCTCGGAAAGCCCACAGGACCAGCGATACGGGGCCACGTCAGGGTGCTGAAACCTGATGAGGCGACTCACGCGGCGAGGTTACTGGCTCGTAAACACCCGATCATGCACCGCTTTCTCGTCCCGATGGCGCACCGTCTGCGCGGCTACGAGACCGTACACTTCGAGCTGATCCCACACGACAACCTGACCGCCGAAAGCACAAAGGAGGGTGTGGCATGAGCGTGGAGATACTCGTTACCGGAGGGACCGGCGTGCTCGGACGCCAGGTGGCGGAGCGGTTGCGTTCGGCTGGGGCAGGGGTGCGGGTCATGAGCCGCAGCGGGAAACCGGGAACGGTTCATGGAGATTTGCTGACGGGCGAGGGGCTGGAGCGGGCCGTGCGCGGCGTTGACACCATAGTCCACTGCGCCACCAGCCCGTTCCGCAAGCCAGAGCTGGTGGATGTCGGGGGGACGGATAACATGCTACGCATCGCTGCGAGGGCTGGGGTATCCCACTGTCTATACATCTCCATAGTCGGCATAGACGGCGCTGCTTCGTACCCGTACTACGACATCAAACTGGAGACCGAGCGCGTCGTCGCAGATTCACCTGTCCCGCACACCATCTTGAGGGCCACGCAGTTCCATGATCTTATCTTTTTGGCTGTGCGGTTCCTCGACCGGTTGCCGGTCATACCGCTCCCTTTCGGTTTCCTCGGCCAGCCAATCGACTCGGGGGAGGTCGCGGATCGCATGGTGAAACTCGCGCTCTCTGAGCCAGCCGGGCGCGCCCCCGACATCGGCGGCCCCGAGGTTGCGCCGCTGGAGGACGCCGTGCGGACCTACCTCGATGTCAAGGGTAGCAGCAAGCGCATCGTGAGGCTACCGTTCCCAGGCAAGACGGCCCGAGCCTTCCGCGAAGGCGCGATAGTTTGCCCGGATAATCGGTACGGCATGATCACCTGGGAGGAATTTCTACAGGCAGAGCTCCCCACCGAAAGCGCGGCATGAA
>JACDAR010000068.1 GCA_013695335.1 Rubrobacter sp. | reverse complement strand
GGCAGCAAGTGGCTGTGGGGTGCCGTGGCGTTCGTTGACTTCATGGGCATCGGTCCGATCGCCTATTTCGCCTTCGGGCGGAAGCGGTAGATCCGAGAACCACCGCTTCCGCAGCCTGCCTGAACCGGCGTAGAAGCAAGGAAGAGATCAGCCAACCTGACCCAGCGCTGGTCCACCTATGCGTCCCGAATTCCTTTATAGTGAGGTTTCTCCGCTTCCGTGGCGACTACTGCGCGAAGAACACGTAGATGGCGACGACCATGGCGGTCATCACGATGCAGAGTATTAGCAGCTCGCGCATGGCTCTCCTTTCATGGGCGTACCGGGTCGCGTTCTTGCAGGGCGTATAACCTGGCGTAGAGGCCGCCAGCGGAGATCAAATCGTCGTGCGTCCCGCTCTCGGCGACCCTGCCCCCATCGAGGACGAGGATGCGATCAACGTCCCTTACCAGCCTCAACTCGTGGGCGATGACGAAAGTGGTGCGGCCCTCGGTCAATGCCCGCCAGCTCTCTTCGACCGCGCCGGCCACCTCGGCGTCGAGGCCGGACTGGGGCTCGTCCAGGATCAGGATCGGGCTTTCCCGCAGCATCGCCCGCGCTATCGAGATGCGCTGTCTCTGGCCTCCACTCAAGCTCTCACCCCGCTCCGAGAGCAACTCTTCGTAGCCATCCGGTAAACCCTGGATGAAGCCGTCCGCGCCCGCAAGCTCCGCCGCGTGTTCGATCTCTTCGCGCAGCGCGCCGGGTCTCCCATAGGAGATGTTCTCGGCCACCGTCGCCCGGAACAGCATCGGCTCCTGCGGCACGAACGTCACCGAGTCCCGCAGCGATTTGAGAGTGAAGTCTTTTATGTTCTTGCCGTCCATCATCACGCGGCCCTCTCGCGGGTCGTAGAGGCGTGCGATGAGGCTGGTGATCGTGGTCTTCCCGGCGCCGCTGATGCCGACTAGGGCGACCCGGCTCCCTGACTCCACATCGAAGCCAACGTCCCGCAGCACGTCCCCGGCCTCGCTGCCGTAGGCGAAGCTCACGTCGTCGAACGTCACCCTTCCAGCGAAACGGGGCGCGGGACGCGCGTCAGGAGACTCCTTCACAGAAGGTTCGGCGTTCAACAGTTCGATGATCCGCTCTCCCGACACGAGCGACTTACCGATCTGGTTCGCCTGCCGCGATAGCGCCCACAGGGGCGAGAGGAACAGACTCAGGTACGCCACGAACACCGTCAGGTCACCGACGGAGAGGGCGCCTGAGAGGACCTGACGCGCCCCGAAGTACGTGACGAGCGCGGTGCCGAGACCGCCGACCACGCCGAGGACTGTGCTGAACTTGGCTTCGATCAGGGACGAGTCAACGCTGGCGTTCAGGGACTCGCGGCTCTCGTGGCGGAAGCGGTTCATCTCGTCTTCCTCGCGGCCGAAGATCTTGACCGCCCGGATGCCGGTTATGGCCTCCTGCACCACGGATGCGATTGCGCCCTCGCGGGTGCGGACGACGCGCATACGTTCGATCAGGGACCGCCGGTAGCGCCGCACGGCAATGAACAGGAACGGGACGGTGAGCAACGCGAGCAGCGTGAGTTGCCAGTTCAGCCAGATCATCACTACTAGCATCCCGATCAGGATCAGGGTTGACGAAAACACCTCCACCACGGAGTCGACCAGCAGCGTCCTGACCTCCTTCACGTCGCTGGTGACGCGGGTTATGGTATCGCCGGTGCGCTTTCCGCCGTGGTAATCGAGGCCGAGGGCGTGAACTTTGGCGTAGAGTGCCTCGCGCATGTCGAAGACCGTCTGCTGCCCGAGTTTTTGGAGGAGGAAGCGTCGGTACGACGCGACGGTACGGGTGAGGGTGAAGATAAGTACGATCAAGAACGCTATCCCAGCGAGGAATAGAGCTTTGTCAGTCAGGAAACCGGGCACCCATCCAGGCAACCGTTTGTTGTTGCTCAATATGTAGTCGATGGTCAGGGCGAGCGGCCACGGCTGGGCCAGGCTCGTCGCCGTCTCAACGAGCAGCACGGCGAGCGCCAGCACGAGTCCCCGCCAGCGCGGCGAGAGAAACGGTGTGAAGTTGGAGAGCGTCTCCCTGGTCTGCCGCAGCCCGGAGACGAATTCGGCGGATCGTTTATTCACCTTCGTAGGATACCGCGCAACGCGGGTTTAGAATGTGTCAGCAATACCCCCAAAGCACTGGAGGACATCGTGGCGCGAAGAGTTCTGGCGGCCATGGAAGACCTGCTCTTCAAGAGCAAAGTATCCGAGACAGCATCCCAACTCGGCGTCGAAGCTAAGTTTCCCCGCAGCCCTGAGAAGCTGCTCGCGGTGCTCCGGGAATCCCCGCCAGACCTTCTCATCCTGGACCTCAACTCCTCCCGCTTCGAGCCGCTGGGCTTGCTACGCGAGATAGACGGAGAAAACGTCCCGACCGTCGGTTTCCTCTCGCACGTACAGAAGGATCTCGCGGTCGCGGCGAGGGAGGCCGGCTGCGACAAAATAATGGCCCGCAGCGCCTTCACCCGAGATCTGCCTGAGATCCTTTCAGGCGGCGCTCCAGCCGATACGAACGACGAGGCCGGGGTTGGCTGAGAACGGAAACTGGGAGAGGATCTCCTCCGAAAAACTTATGCAAACCCCGTACTTCGCCCTCCGCTCCGACGGGTACCGCCTCCCCGACGGTGCGATCAAAGACCCATATTACGTCCTCGAACGCCCGGACGCCGCGATCATCTTTCCGATCACGCCTGTAGGCGATGTGATCCTGGTTCGCCAGTACCGCCCGCCCCTGGGACAGATGGAGCTCGGCCTGCCAGCCGGGCTAGTCGAGCGGGGTGAAGATCCAGAAGCCGCCGCCAGACGCGAACTTCTCGAAGAGACGGGCTTCGGGGGCGGAGAATGGGAACCGTTGACCGCGCTGGCGTCATCGCCGAGCCTCAAGGACAACTGGGCTTATCTCTATCTGGCTAGAAACGTGGAGAAGACCGCCACGCCATCCCTCGACGAACACGAGCGGGTAGACGTGGTGACGGTTCCGGTCGGGGATGTTGCTGACATGATCTTCTCGGGCAAGATCGTCAGTTCCAGCGGTGTGGCGGCGGCCATGCTGGCGCTCTACCGACTCGGAGGAGACACGCCGTGAGCGAAGTCTGGCAGTTCGTGGCGGTCGCGGGCGTCGGGGTTATAGTGATTGTGCTTTGGATCTTCTTCATCTACCTGCCGCGCTGGACCAGCGAAGGTGGAAGCAAGCGTAGCGCGGCGGATACCAGGGAAGATAGTTCCGAGAGAGACGACCTCTCCTAGAACATCCCGTAAAGAAAGGAAGGTGCGATATGGCACTGGCGCTTGGCACTGGGCCGTTCGGCCCGCAGAGGAATGGTGAATTCAACTTCGACACGGGCGTTTTGCAGGCCCACACCCTGTACTTCGAGGATTCACCTAAAAGGGTGAGGTCCATCTTCGGCGGCGAAACCGTGGCGGACAGCCGGAGGGTGAAGATGCTGCACGAGACGGGACATCTGCCTGTCTACTACTTCCCGATGGAGGATATACGCCAGGATCTGCTGGAAGCAGGAGATCGCACCACGCACTGCCCATTCAAAGGCGACGCCTCCTACTACTCCGTGCGGGCTGGAGATCGGGTCGCGGAGAACGCCATCTGGTACTACCCTGAGCCGCTGGAATCCTTCTCGGCTCTGAAGGGCTACGCGGCGTTCTACTGGAGGAAGATGGACGCCTGGATGGAGGAGGACGAGAAGGTCATCGGGCATCCCCACGACCCGTACCATCGGGTGGACGTACTAGAATCCTCAAGGCAAATCAGGGTCACGCTGGACGGCGAGGAACTTGCGGCTTCCGATCGCCCGAAGATTCTGTTCGAGACCGCGCTGCCGACACGCTACTACCTCCCCACGGAGGATGTTCGTATGGATCTGCTGGTTCCCAGCGACACCGAGACCATCTGCCCATACAAGGGCATAGCATCGTACTACTCGACGCAGGGCGGTACCGCCGACGTGGCATGGTCCTACCCTGATCCCCTTCCAGAAGCCGAGAAGGTCAAGGATTACATCTGCTTGTACAGCGAGAAAGCTCGGATAGAGGTGGACGGCGAGAAGATAGATTGAGACGAAGGGCGGGGTTTCGGTGAACCCCTAAGTTTCGGGGAGGGTGATGATTCCCAGTTCCAGGCCCCTGACCACTGCCTGGGTACGGTCGGAGACGCCGAGCTTGGAGATGATGTGCTGGACGTGGTTCTTGGCGGTTCCCACGCTGACGACCAGCTTCCTGGAGACCTCCTGGTTCGAGAGCCCGTGGGCCAGCAGTTGAAGCACCTCGGTCTCGCGGGGCGTGAGCGTCTCCGAAGAGTCTGAGGTCTTCGGCCTCGCGCCCGACTTCACCGGCGCCGGAAGATCGGAGGCCAGCCTCCGGAGAAGCTGGGTGGAGAGCTTCTGATCCAACGCCGATTCGCCGTTCAGCACGCTCCGCACGGAGGCTACCAACTGGGTTCTTGGGGCGTCCTTAAGAACGTAGCCGGCGGCCCCCGCTTTCAGCGCTTCGAGCAGGTAGTCCTGGTTCTCGTGAACCGTCAGTATCAGCACACCAACCCTGGGCCACCGCTGTTTGATCTCGCGTGTCGCCGCAAGGCCATCCATCTCCGGCATTCGCACGTCCATCAACATGAGGTCAGGCCGCAAATTGCCACAGACCTCGACTGCCTCGCGTCCGTTCGAGGCTTCGCCCACGATCTGGATGCCTTCCACGTTAGAGAGCATAGCCTTCAGACCGGCCCTCACCAGGTCGTGATCGTCGGTAAGAACGATCCTTGCCGGGTTGGATCCGCTGGCCACTAGGTGTTGGTCGCCCATGGCATTTGTTACGCCGTCTGGCTTTGCATGGATCAAGAATTCCTTGCCATCTGTTGCAACCCCTTTGCTGGCTCTGGCAGCGGAACCCTGGCGATCACGGAACTTCCCGCACCTTCTTCACTCTGGATTTGCAGGATACCACCTACCAACTCGATACGCTCGCGCATGCTCGAAAGCCCGACCCGTTCGCCGAGTCCGCCGTCGAATGAGGCGGTCGCGTCGAAGCCCTTGCCATTGTCCCTGACTTGCAGCCGGATCGCATCGTTCAGGCGTTCCAGCTCTATGTCCACGGTTGTAGTCTGGGCGTGCTTTCGGACGTTAGTCAACGCCTCCTGTGTGATCCGGTAGAGGGCTGTCTCTATCTCCATGGGCAGGCGTTCTCCTTCGAGGTTGCTGCGGTACTTCATGTTCCAGCCCTCGCCTTGAAGGGCCTCCACCTGCAACCGGATGGCGGTAGCCAGCCCGAAGTCGTCAAGCGCCGTCGGGCGCAGGTTGGCGATCACACGCCTTGCCTCCTGCACGGTCTGCTGGATGAGCTCCAGGCTCCGCTCCAGCATCTCGCTGTCCCCGAAAGTTTCCGAAGGATGTTCAGCGGCGAATGCCTGAAGGTGCTGGTAGGCGGCGACCGCGACCTGCGTCAGGCCATCGTGTACCTCGTATGCTACGTGCCGCCGCTCTTCCTCCTGGGCGGTTATGAGACGGCCCACAAGATCCTTGAGTTGCCTCTCCCGCTCGGCCAACTCACCATAGAGCCTGGCGTTCTCCAGGGCGCTCGCCGCCTGGATGGAGAGGCTGCCAAGTATCTCCACGTTGTCCTGGTCCAGCAGCGTCCTCGGGCCATACGCCTCGAGCAGGCCCACGGTGCGGTCCCTGATCATGAGCGGCATGCACAACCCGGCCATGCGGCGGCGGTCGACGGAGTTTGGTGGCCTGAGCCGGAAATTCTGGGTTTCCCCGGTTTGCAGCACGGCCTCGCGCGCGGCCCCGGCCTCGTCTGATCCCCTGGCCCAGCGCCACAGGCTCTCCGGCCCGACCGTATGCCACACACGCAGGTCTTGATCTTCGTCCAGCAGGTTGATCACCGCCGCGTCGAGGTTGGAGACGCGCTGCATGATCCTCAAGAGCCGCGTCCCTATCTCCTCCAACTCCAGGGTGGACCCAAGAACCTGTCCGGCCTCGTAGAGCGCCAGCAGCGCGTCCACGCTGCGCCGAAGGGCGTCCCTTGCCTCCCTGCGGTCTGTCACGTCCCTGGAGTTGACAACTATCCCGACCATGCCAGGCTCGTCGAGCATGTTGTTGGCAACGGCTTCGAGGTAGCGCCAGGAGCCATCCGCGTGCCTGGACCGGAACTCCACGAGCGGCCTGATCCTGTCCTCGTTGGCGTCTTCGTGGATCACATCGGACACGCGCTCTACGTCTTCGGGATGTATGTAATCCAGGATGCTGGTGCCTATTCTTATCTCTGGCGTATAACCGAGGATTCGCTCCACGGTCGGGCTCTCGTAGCGTATGGTGCCGTCCGACTCGATGATCATAATGATGTCAGAGGCGTTCTGGACGAGCGAGCGGAACCTCGCCTCGCTCTCCCTGAGCGCTTCGGCGGCCTGCTTGCGGCCCGTGATGTCCTCGACCACGCACACGAAGTGCCCTGGCAGCCCAGACGGCTCGCGCACCACCGAGAGCGTCTGGTTCACCCAGATCTCGCGCCCGTCCTTGCGTATGTAGCGTTTTTCGGCTGAGTACGTGTGTAGCTCGTCCGAGAGCATCAGGGTGAACTGCTCGTAGTCGGCGTCCAGGTCGTCTGGATGCACCACCTCCTGGAAACCGAGCTGGAGAAGCTCTTCCTCTGTGTAGCCAAGGATCTCGCACAGCCTGTCGTTGGCCTTGAGCCAGCGGCTGAGCAGGCTGACGTGCGCCATACCGACCGCAGCCTGCTCGAAGGCTGCCCTGAAGCGCTCCTCGCTCTCCCTGAGCGCCTCCTCTCGCTGCCGACGTTCCGTGATGTCGTGGGCCACGCAGCAGAGCGCCGTGCGGCCGGCGTAGGAGACGACGCTCGCGCTGACCTCTACGTCCACCAGCGCCCCGTCCTTGCGCCGGTAGCGACGCTCACCTATGGCGTGGATGCCTTTTTCGAGCGTCTTACGTACGCGAAGGTCTATGCTCTCGCGGTCGTGGGCCACGAAATCCGTCAACCTCATGCGCGAGAGTTCCTCCATCTCGTAGCCGAGGAGCCTCCGAAATGCGACGTTGGACATGAGGACGCGCAGGTTCTCGGAGTCAACCAGGAAGATGCTCTCCACAGCCTGCTCCACTGTGTTCCGGTAGCGCTCCTCGCTCTTTCTCAGGGCGTCTTCGGCCCGCTCACGCTCTGTATCGTCCCGCCTGATGCCCCAGGCCTGGGCCATGAGGTCGTTCTCCACCCTGCCCGTCAGATTATCCAGAAAGCGCAGGGTCTCGCCCCTGCTATCTATGCCGACAGACCTGTATCCATCCAGCCTGTATCCGGTGCGGATGAAGGCCCGCAGATGCTCAACGTTCTCTGGCACGGAGCGGGGCAGCAACGTTTCCAGGGGCTGCCCGATCAGCTCGTCAGGGCGTTCGAGACCGTGCATCCTGGCCATCGCCCCGTTGCACTCGGCCACCTTGCCGTGACGGTAGAGGTGCTGGATCTGCTCGTCCCGCGGCAGCCCCGTTGGGAGCGGCTGATCCAACTCCAGACGCCAGATGCCCTCGGTACTCTGCTCCACGAAGCCCCGGTAGCGCTCCTCGCTTTGCCGCAGATCCGCCTCCACCCTTATGCGCTCGGTCACGTCGTTCTGCACGCCGACGTAGCGGGTGAGCCTCCCCTCTTCGTCGTAGACGGGCGAGATGGAGACCTCGTTCCAGAAGGGAGCGCCGTCTTTTTTGTAGTTCCTAAGAACCACCGTCAGGGACCTCCCTTCCCTGATGGCTTCGCGCAACTTCTCGACCGCAGGCTGATCGCTGTCATCGTCCTGCAAGAAGCGACAGTTGCGGCCGATGACCTCCCTTGCGGTGTAGCCGGTGATCCGCTCGAAGGCGGGGTTGACGTAGGTTATTGGGTTGTCCGGCCTGCCAGGGTCTGTGGCGATGATGCCGTTGGGGCTGGCGGCGATGGCCAGCTCCCGCACACGCAACGCGTCCTCGACGCGCTTGTACTCCGTCGCGTCGCGCATCACCACGGAGAATTCCCCCTGGCCTCCCGCCGCATCCGTAAGGGCTGTGATCGTCACGGTGGCCCAGAACCTGGAGCCGTCCTTGCCGACCCGCCAACCTTCGCCTTCGTGGCGCACATCTTCCCTGGCGGCGCGCAGGTTTTCGTCGGGAAGGCCAAGTTCCACGTCTTCGGTGTCGAAGAACGAAGAGAAGCTCTCCCCGACCATCTCTTCGCCATAACCCCCGACTCCCCCGGCATCCCAGGCGTTTATCATCCCGGCTGAATCCAGGGTAAAGATCGCGTAGTCTTCAGCCCCTTCCAGGGGCCGTGGCCCCGACTCCTCCCGCACCGGATTCTCGGACTTCACTTGTGCCAGCCCGCGGTATTCGGAACGCAAAGTTACTACCAGAACGGTGATCAAAGCGCCGCAAGCAACCAACATCCAAAGGCCGGGGTCTCCAACCGCGAATGGAAGCAACAGGCTTCCAGCCAGCGCCGAAAGGGCTGTGGCAGTCAGGCCGGGACCAGTCCCGCCGAAGAGGGCGCTTGCCGTGACGGCAAGCGAGAGCAGGACGAAAGGAACAATGGGATGCTGGAGCCGGATCACGAACTGCAGCAAAAGGGCGACAAGCAGCGCAATCCCAACGGTGGCAAGCACGGCACCGTAGCGCGCAGCCAGGGAATGCCTCCCCGCTAACATTCCTGACAACCCGGGGACATATTCGAACTCCCTCGCCGCCGTCTCGCCCCAACAAACAGGGCTGCAGAAGTCACACCGCACCCATCATAGAACGATATTAGATTACACAACATCGGGCACACCGTGAACACGCTACCATTTCCGGCTGCTTTATGGATTGATCCCCAGGCTAACCAGCTTCACAAGGGGGGATGGCATCCCTTACCTTGCGCTCCAGAATCTCCAGGGAGCACGGCCAGGGTACTACGTTGCCAGCCGGAGGATACGGCTCCTCCCCATCCCGCACCAGCTCCAGCAAAGGGACGGTAGCGGCAGGGGTGGCGGCAATGCCCTCCAGATAAGCCTCTCTGCGCCTGGAGCCGGGCAGTGGCGGTAGGATCACCAGGTCGACATCCGAGAGCAAATCCCCCAACGCTCCGGGCCCGATCCCAACCAGAAACCGGGCATCGTATCCGGTCGTCCTGAGCAAAACCTCGAGGATGCGCCCGATAGTCCTGTTATCCCCAAGGACCGCGACCACCGGCTCATACATTCGGAATTCCCTTCTTCCACAAGTCCAGACAAAGAACCAATGTAGTGAAGACAAATCTCTTCCCCGCGCCGGGTGCATGGAGCTTTCCGTTAGGATTGCCCGGCCGAGAATCCCGTACCGGATGCGCCGACATGATTTCTTCTTTGACCCTTACCTTCTCCCCCGCGCCCTCCAGACGCTCTCTTGCTCGACGGGATCCGCACCACGTCAAGCTACCGAATGCTTCGCGGTGAGCCAGGAAGCTTTCGTACAGCTTCGATTATCCGTGCCGGAGCGGGCGATAGCATAGTCCGAAAGGCATATCTTTATACGCCAGAAGGCACATCTTTGGGACTTTGGTCGTCCGAACGAGAAGGTAATGATTCCGCCTGGCAAGCTTCCCCGCCGATGAACAGCGGCAGGGAGGTCACATTTTCAGGCGACGGGCGGGTAGCTGGAGATCTCGACGAGGTTCCCATCCGGGTCGCGGATATAGACTGAATCCATAGCCCCGAGCGCCCCGGTTTTCTCCACGGGCCCCTGAAGAACCTCGACGCCGTTCGCCGCAAGGTTGCCAACGACTTCGTCGAGCGGGGTTCGGGTGATGAGGCAGAAGTCCGCAGAGCCAGGCGCGGGCCGCGCCGCCTTCGGCTCGAACTCTTTGCCAGCCTGGTGAAGGTTGATCTTCTGCCCGCCGAAAGCCAGCGCCCGCCGTCCATCTTCAAACGTGACGGCCTCCATCCCGAGCACCTCCGAATAGAAACGGACTGTCTCATCGATATCAGAGACCGTCAGAACGAAGTGGTCAATACGGTCTATCTCCACGCTGCTCCCCACCAAAAAGAGAGGCCCGGAGCGATACGCTCCGGGCCTCTCGGTAACGCTTTGTCCTGAACTAGCAGGTAAAGGAACTGCCGCAGCCGCAGCCGCCCTGCACGTTGGGGTTGTTGACGGCGAAACCGGCTCCCATGAGGCCGTCCACGTAGTCGAACTCGGAGCCCATGATGTAGGGGACGCTCATCGCGTCTATTGCGATCCTGACGCCCTTCGTCTCGAACGTCTCGTCGTCGTCGGCGATCTCGTCGTCGAAGTAGATGGAATACTGGAAACCGGAGCAACCGCCGGGGCGAACCCCGATCCTCAGGGCGAGATCCTCCTCACCCTCCTGCTCCATGAGCGCCTTGACCTTCTCCGCCGCGTTATCCGTGATGGAGAGTATGGTCGTGGCCTGCTTCTGGTCCATCAGCACCTCCTGGGGAATGCTGTTGCTGTTTGCCTGCTTATGACAAGAATTATTACACCGCTCAGCCCGCAGTTCAACGTCGGAACCCGCCGCGAAGTTTTCCACCAAGCCCCCGCAACGACTTGCCCGCGCTCATCTTCGCCGCAGCCACGCTCCGACCCGCCCGCGCCACGAGCGACGATGGATTTACCGCCCCGATAATCCTCCGCCACAGGGGAAGCCGTCCGAACGCCCCCACGGCCCGCTGGTGGGCGGCCGGAACGTGACGGTCTTCGGCGGAACGCGGACCACCGGAATACAGGTGATCCGAGTACGCCCTGGCGAATTCCTGGAAGGGTTCTTCATCCACGCCCGCAGCCCCCGCCAGCAGCATGACGCGCTCCGTCGGGGTCAAGGCCGGGGAATCGGCGAGGGCCGCGCGCCCAGGCGGCAGTATGTCCCGCAGGTGCCCCACGAGGTCTCTGTACAGATCCTCGGGTCGGCCCCGCGCCAGCAGCGCCCGCTTCGTGAGCGGCGGCGCCGCAACCAGCAACGCGGCTGCGAGCATCACGAAGGGCCACGCCGGTATCTGTTCGGTGGTGGTGTCGGCCTTTTTCCGCTCGGTCTTCTGGGTTTTCTGGCTTTCCTGCGGCGTCTGTGGCTGTTGTTGCTGATTCCTGCGCTCCAGGGAGATGTTTTCAGGTCCGAAAGCCTGTCCGGCTGCGGAAACCTGGAGCGCGGGCGCGTTCTCCTCCATGGTCAATGGCATGGAGAAACCTGGCGTCGGGTCCATCGGGTACCACCCGACGCCTGGGAAGTAGATCTCGACCCACGTGTGCATGTTGTGGCCCGTAACCACGTACTCGTCAGGCCCGACCTGCTGACCCTGCGTGGCCCCGTAAACCACCCGCGAGGGGAGATCCATCTCCCTCGCTATGAGCGCCATGGAGGTAGCGAACTGGGTGCAGAATCCTTGCTTGCCGTCGCCCAGGAATTCCTCCACAGCCGTGTCAGCCCGGCGGTAGCTTACGTCGAGGTTGTAGATGAACCCCCCGTCGGTGCGCAGGTACCGCTCGATGGCCCTCGCCTTGTCGTAGGGCGTGGCGGGTTCGTAGCGGCGTTCTATCTCCCGCGCCCTCTTCTCCACCACGGATGGGGTGCTCCTCGGAAGCTGGAGGTACTTATCCCTGACGGCAGTCGGGTAATTCGAGCCTGCGTTCCTGAGTTGTTTCTCCGTTGGCTGCGGCACGTTCGAAAGGAGCCAGTACGTGTCCCCCTCCTCGAAAGTCCCGTCTATGGCCCAGGAACCGTCAGTGTTCTCCCTGGCGCCCCTCAGGGATGTGTTGGTGATACTGTATGCCCCGAATACACGGTCGGTCTGGGCGTCGAGAACCTCGACATCCTGCCTCACTATTTCTGTTTCGATCAGGGGATCCACCTCTTCACCGTATCCCCGCTCCTCTTCGGTGGTGTCCTGCCATCTGTAGCCGTCGAAGTAGTCGAGGGTTCCCGCGCGCCACCGCAGCGTCTCATCGCTCCTTATCCGCAGTAGCTCGGCGTCCCGGCCAGAAGTCAGGTAGTCGCCAACGTCGGCCTGCACGTCTAGCTGGCTGGTCCCCCCTGTTCCAATGCGGGTCCAGTCTATGAGGCCGGGGCTGATGGTAGTGTTCGAAAGAGGCGCCTTTGGGGCGACGAGCACCAACGCTACCACCGCCACCCCGGCCATCAAGCCGGGACGGACGAGGTTCCCCGAGGAGCCAGCCGCGAGCAGCAGGGCCACGGCTGAGATCAGGAAGAATGCAAAGTATGGGCCGGTCCCGACCTCGAAGCCGACCGTGGAGAGGACGCCTATGGTCAGGCCGAGGACCGCGATGGAGATAACGGGGCTCTCCTCGTAGATGGTGGCCGAGGTGGCGAATGCGGCAACTATCATGACCACTGGGATCAGGATCACGAAAAGGCCTGGCGCAAGGTCGTAGGGAACCCGCTCCATGTACATGATGCCCCCGGCCCTGTAGACGTCTGTCCCAATCTCCCAGAACAGCCCGCGTAAGCCCCGCCACGTCAACGGCGGCCATCCGTAGACCACGAACAGCGTGTATGCAGCCGTCGCTGGCAGGATCAGCACGAAGCGGTAGCGGCCCCAAGATCCCACGATCAGGGCGACCAGCGCAGCCCCCAGCATCGTGAAAAATGCGCCCATCCTGTCCGCGGGCACGTCCGAAACAGCGAACGCGCCGTACGAGTCGCCGGTGAAGAGGAGGCTGAAAGCCCCGCCCGCGACCAGCACCATCGCGTAAAGCGAGATCCTGACCGCCAGAGAATTCACCGCGCCGCCCCCCGCTGCCTGCGCCTATCCGCATCGCCAGTGCTCGCGCCAGATGCGCCCCTCGCACCGGCGAGACCTACCACGCCCACGGGATGCCGCACGACGCGCACCGCCGCCCCTGCCGCCTCCAGGCGGGACACGTCCCGCAGGAAATCCGCCTCGCGGTCGCGCCCTCCCCCGCCCCCGAAAGCCTCCCTGTACGTGTGGGTGGCGAGCGCCACTACGACTACCGAAAGGCCGGCGTTGCGCAGTCGGCGCACGCTTTCGGGTAATCCTTCGTCGGGGGAACGTAGGATCAGGACCACACCCTCCCCGAGAGCCTCGCGCTCGTCGAGAAGGGTGGCCGGGTCTTCCTCGCCATCGGCCCGGATCGTGGCAAGCATCCGCATCGCCCGCCAGTGGGAATCCTCGTCCACGCCGAACTCCGTGGCGCTTCCGGCGCGATCCGTACACGTGAGCCGTGAAGGCAGGCGCTCCTCATACAGGTGGGCGAGAACGGACGCCGCCGCCGACACCGCGTCCTCGGACTCCTGATCCGAAACCCGCAATCCCCTGCGGCGCAGATCCAACGCCACCGTGTAGCGCTGGGGGGCGTGCAGCGCGAACTCCTTGACGAATAATTCCCCGGTGCGCGCGACGCTCTTCCAGTGGATGTGCCTCCTGTCGTCGCCCCGACGGTACTCACGCAGCCCCGCGAACTCGTCCCCCCGCTGGCCGACCGAGCCCCGCGAACCGGCCTCGACGTTCCCGCTCCCGAGGGAGAAACCCGTCAGGTCGTGGACCCTTGGATAGACTACGATCTCCGTGCGCGCCCCGAACTTGCGGACGAAGCGCAGGAGGCCGAACGGGTCAGCCGCCCTGACCTCCGCGGGCCCGAGCTCGTAGACGCCCCGGCGGGGAAAGTTGACGGGGGCTTCTATCACCTCGCTCCCGCCCCCTTGGAGCATCGGGATCGTGTAGCCCCGCTCTTCCGGGAGCCGGTCCACGACCTCGGCGTTCGTGATTCTGGAGCGAGAGCCGTTGGAGACGCGCAGGTCCACCCTGGCCGCGCTTCCTGCTGTCATGCGGGCGTTAGGCAGGGCGCGGGAGAATCCCAGGCCACGCAAAGAGATGATCCCGAGTACCAGCGCCGCCACGAGAAGGAGAAGCAACGCATATCCGAGTTGGTGGAATTGCGTGGTCCCGATCAAACGTGCCACCGCCGCCGCGAGTATTCCAGCGGCCAGGGCCTGCCACCCTCGGGCCGTGGGCCTGACGCCGAACCCGCGCCACACCGCGCGGAGCCTGGCGCGCAGCGCCCCAAGCAACGGCGCTATACCGCCTCGGTAACCGGGACGGAGGAGAGGATCTCGCGCACGATCCCACCGGCCACGACCCCGGCGCCGCCGGCGAAGCCATCCGCATCCTGGGCGTCCGCGAGCCTTGCCTCGGCTGAGGGGATGATCCTGTGCCCCAGCACCGCGGTTGCGAGGGCCTTCACGTCGTCCGGGATGCAGTACGAGCGTCCGCTCGACGCCGCCCTGGCCCTGGAGGCGGCGAGCAGCATACGGCTCGCCCGCGGCGAAGCCCCGAGGAAGATGCCAGGATGCTCCCGAGTCGCGGATGTCACGGAGACCACGTAGCGGAGCACGGCCTCGCTCGCGTGGACCTCCTCGACCAGACGCTGCATCTGGAGAAACTCTTCGAGGCTGAGGACCGGCGATAGATCCGAAGACGGGTCACGGCTCAACTTCAGGAGGTCTATCTCCGCATCCTCGTCTGGGTAGCCGAGGCCCATCTTGATCATGAACCTGTCGAGCTCCGCGTGCGGCAATGGATACGTGCCCTCATGCTCTATGGGGTTCTGGGTTGCGACCACCCCGAAGGGCTGCGGCAGATACCTGGTCTCGCCGTCCACGGTCACGGAGGATTCTTCCATGGCTTCTAGCAATGCGCTCTGCGTTTTGGGGCTGGCGCGGTTAATCTCATCCGCCAGCACCACGTTGGCGAAGACCGGCCCAGCCCAGAACTCGAAGCTCCCCTCACCCTGGTTGTACACGTTGAGCCCCGTCACGTCGGCCGGAAGGAGATCCGGCGTAAACTGTATGCGGCGAAACTCGGCCTCTATGGAGCGGGCCAGCGACTTGGCGAGCAGGGTCTTCCCCACGCCGGGAACGTCTTCTATCAGTACGTGCCCGCCTGCCAGCAGCGCCACCACTGCCTGAAATACGCCCTCACGCTTGCCGGAGACGGCGCGCTCGACGTTGTCTACTACCTGCTCCGCCTTCTGCGCGAAATCGTTGTAGTCCAAATCCCTGTCCATGCCTTCTCTACGATGAAAAGGAATTATAGCAAGCGGTCAAAAAAGGTCGCCGCGGATATGCAAGCCGTCCCTATCAGGGATCAGCCGGCGAGCCCGTCGGCTGGTTCGCCGTAGAATTGCTCGACGTAGCGGCGCTGTACCGCGTTGAGGCCGCGCGAGTACCAGACCATTACCACGTAGCGAGGCTCTTTGGGGGTACTCTTGGGATACATGCCGCACTCCATCGGCAGGCGGTTGCCCTTCCTCGCGTTGCACTTGGTGCAGGCGGTCACCACGTTGTCCCAGGTGTTGCCTCCGCCGCGCGAGATGGGCTTTACGTGGTCGCGGGTCAGGCACTCGCGGCGGTTCAGGTCGTCGCGGTGCTTGCCGCAGTACTGGCACTTGTAGTTGTCGCGGGCGAAGAGGATGGTGTTCGTCACGTGACGCCTCAGGCGGCGCGGAATCTCGACGAATTTGATCAGGCGTATTACCAGCGGATAGGGATACTCGGCCTTCTCTGAGCGGAACCGGCGCTCCAGGTTGGCCTCCACGATCTCGGCCTTCTCGGAGACGACGAGGACGATAGCCCTCTTGGCTGGAACCAGGGCCACAGGCTCGTAGCTGGCGTTCAAGGTCAGGCAGCTTGCCACGGCGGCATTTTAACATAACGGAATGCTTGGGCGCGTAAAATCCGCGTTACATCACGCAAAAATCACACCGGTTGTGGCCCCTATCGTTTCGTCGCACCCGTCTTTGGTGCTTCGAGGATGGCGTCGAGTATCGTGGCGGCGGACCCGCGTATCGGGTCGGCGGCGAGCAGCCCGGTCTCGTGGGCCAGCTTCGCCACGAACTCTTCAGCCTCACCGTCTTCGAGGCCCCGCGTGTTCACGCTCACCGCGACGACGGGGGCTGGCTTGACGAGCGACGCTACCTCCTCGTAGAGGCGGGCAGCCTGAGACACCGCCGGGCGTGGAACTCCGGCCATTATCTCGTCGTCCGAGGCGTCGGCGCAGAGGATGAGACAGTCGGCGCACGAGCCGTGCAGCAGCCCGAGCGTCACCCCGGAGTATGCCGGATGTCCGAGAGATCCCTGTCCCTCTACCAGGATGAGGTCGGGGCTCGTCTTCGCGGCCTCCAGAACGAGTTGCTCGGCTGCGCCTGCTATGAAATCCGAGACCACGGCGTCCACACAGATTCCCCAACCGGAGATCACGATCCCCGTCTGCCCCGTCGCGGCGAAGGATGTGGAGACGCCCCTCTCCCTGGCGGCGCGCTCTATCTCCAGCGTGGCCGTCATCTTGCCTATGGCGCTACTCGTACCGACGGTGAGCGCGACCTTCGGCCCCACCCCGAAACCTTCGCCGCTGAAGAGCGGCACGTCATCCGGCGGCTCGCGCACGTCCCAGACCTTCACTTTCGGGAATTCAGGGGCGAGACGCTGATGCAGGCCGCTGACGATCTCAAGCCCCGCCTCCGCAGCCTCAGCGATGGAATCCCGCCATTCATCCGGCAGCCTGCCGCCTGCGGGCGCTATGCCTACTAGCAACGAGGTGGGTGAATACGCCAGCGCCTCTTCGACCGTGCCTACTATGGGGGCGTCGCGCCGCAGGTCGGGCGCGACTTCCAGCACGCTGCGCCCGGCGGGGGCTGAGTCCATCACGCAGACCACCTCGTCCTTTCCGTAGCGCAGGAGGCCGTGGGCGGTCTTGGCGCCCTCGAAGCGGCCTTCCGCGAATATCGCGTAGCGGCGTTCGGGGACGTGGGCCGGGATCACGCCTTGCCCACCGGCTCGACCCCGAGGCCGGGATCATCGGGGAGAAGGAGATGTCCTTTCTCTACCCGGAGTCCCGCGAATGGATCGTCGGCGAGAAGCAGTGACCCGTCGAGGTCCACGAAATCCACCATACCGGAGACCTGGATCGCTGCGGCTATTCCGAGGGAAGTCTCCACCATGCAGCCGAGCATCACCCTCATGCCGTGGGCGCGGGCGGTCTGGATCATGGCGAGCGCCCCCCGTATGCCGCCGCATTTGGCGAGCTTGACGTTCACCCCGCTCACGTTTCCAGAGAGCTTCGGAACGTCGCTGGCATTGATGGCGCTCTCGTCGGCGATGATGGGGATGGGATCCGCCGCCTCCGTCGCCGCCCTCAAAGCATCCGGGCCTTCCGAGGCGGGGACCGGCTGTTCGATCATGGCGACCCCGATATTCTTCAATTCCCGCACCACCTCGGGCGCCTCCTCCAGGGAGAAAGCCTCGTTGGCGTCGACCCAGATCTCGGCTTCAGATCCCCCGGCCACTGCACGGACTGTCTCGATGTCTTCCCAGCTCCCTACCTTCATCTTGAAGATAGGAAACCCCAAGCGCGAAAGTTCCCTGGCTGCCTCGATGGTCGTCTCCCTGTCCGCGATGCCGAGGGTGTATGCACTCGTGGGCGTTGGACGGCCGATGCCGAGAAGTCGGTACACCGGGACGCCGAGCCTCTTCGCGGCGAGGTCGTGGAGCGCGGCGTCGAGGGCCGCCAGGGAGGCTGGCGGGAGGCTGGTGTTTGCGGCGAGGGTTCCACGTATATCCCACGGATCCTCGATCTCCAGTGCCTCAAGGGCGGAGCGCGCTTCTTCCGCGGTCTGGCCGTAGTAGCCGGTTGGGGCGGCCTCGCCGCGACCCGTCGTGCCATCCGTCTCTAATTCGAGGATCACACGCTCGAAGGCGTCGGCTGAGGAACGGGCGATGGCGAAGGTGCGTTTGGTGTGTACCGTGACGGTGTTCGCTCGCAGTTTCATAACCCTGGCATTCTAGCGGGCGAGGGCGGGAAGGTCTCGGTGGTTCATGGTTTGCGCAGGGTTTATACTGCGGACGTCCGGGAGAAGAACGGAGCGGCGCTTTGGCGAAGACTACGGCGGAGATCCTGATAGTCGAAGACGACCGGGTGATACTCGAAGCCCTTTCATACAACCTTTCCAGGGAGGGATTCGGGGTCAGCCGGGCAACCAGCGGGGCCGAGGCTCTCGGCATCGCCAGGAAGCTCAGGCCGGATCTCATCCTCCTCGACATCATGCTGCCCGAGGAGTCTGGCATAGAGGTGTGCCAGAAGATTCGGGAGCGTGACGAGGACGTGGTGATAGTGATGATCACAGCCAAAGACGCCGAAGAGGACAAGGTTCTTGGCTTCGAGGTCGGCGCCGACGATTACGTGACCAAGCCTTTCGGCATGAAGGAGCTCGTAGCCCGAATCAACGCGAACCTGAAGCGCAGCGAGGTCGGCCACCGCGGCCGGGTGCTCGAAGCCGGAGACCTCCAGATAGACACCAAGAACTTCCAGGCTTCGGTGGATGGCAACCCCCTTTCCCTACGCCTGAAGGAGTTCGAGCTTCTGGTGGCGCTGGCGGGCGCGCCAGGGGAGCTGAAGAGCCGGGAGGAGCTTGCGAAGGAGGTGTGGGGGCACGCGGGGGTGGGTTCCTCGCGCACCATAGACGTGCACGTGCGCCGCATACGGGGCGCGCTGGAGGAGTTCTCTTCCTACGAATTCATCCATACGGCGAGGGGCCTCGGCTACCGCTTCGAGGCTGTGCCGAGCGCCAGCGTCGGGGTTGCGAACGAACCGCCGGAGCGGTGAGCCTGTGTTGGAAGGCAGCAGGAGAGACCTCGACTACATAGGCCCGGAGGAACTGCGGAGGGTCAATAAGATCCGTCGCGACTTCGTGGCAAACGTCTCCCACGAGCTGAAGACCCCGGCTACATCCCTGCGTCTCCTGGCCGAGAGTGTGGTCAAGACTATTGATGAAGATCCGGAGCAGGCACGCTTCTTCGCCGAGCAGATGAAGAACGAGACAGAGCGTCTGGGCCAGCTCATAGCGGACCTCCTGGACCTCGCGCGCCTGGAGAGCGCGGAGGGTGTCCAGAACCCGAACCCCGTTGACGTGCGGCACGTTCTGATGGTGGTACTCGGGCGTATGCGGCGGGTGGCGCGCCAGAAGGACATAACCCTGCAATGGAAGAGGTTCGGTAGGAGTGCCCAGTACGAAATTCCCGGCGACGAAACCCAGTTGACCTCCATGTTCACGAACCTGATAGATAACGCTATCAAGTACACGCCATCAGGCGGGCAGGTCGAGGTAACTGGTGAATCCGACGATCTCGGTGTGACGGTTCGCATCTCGGACACGGGCATCGGCATCCCAGAGGGGAAGCTGGCCCGCATCTTCGAGCGGTTCTACCGGGTGGACAAGGCGCGCTCCAAGGAGACCGGCGGCACCGGGCTCGGGCTATCCATAGTGCGGCACGTAGCCGCGAACCACGGCGGCAAAGTCGCCGTCGAGAGCACCCAAGGCGAGGGCACGACGTTCATGGTCTACCTGCCGAGGGGTTGAGGCGTGGAACCCCGGCCAGAGGCCATGCGCAGAGGTCGGGACCGAAGCCGGGGCTAGAAACTGGCCCGTGAGCCGGAGAATTAAAAACAAGGTTCCACGGGCCGTGGGCGAGAGCAAGAGAGCAAACGTGACTATATCGCGCAAATTGTGGTTAGGCTTTGGGGTCCTGATCCTGCTCTTCCTGCTCGCCGGCCTGATAGTCCTCCTTGGCCAGAGATCCACCAGCAATTCCATCGAGGAGATAGTGCGGGTCGAGGAACCCACCCGCTCCGCAGTCTACGAGATGGAGATCAAATCCGGCGAGATGGGCACGGACGTGACTGGCTACGTGGAGACGGGAGACCAGATCTACCGTCAACGGTTCCAGGAAGACAAGGCGGCATTCGAGAAGTACAAGGTCCGCTACGACGGGCTCGTGGACACGGAGACCGGCAGGCGCCACAGGCAGGAGATCTCCTCGATCTACGAAGATTACGCAGCCCTGGGTGAACGCCTGACCAGCAACGGCGCAAACGAAACCAGTCAGGCGGATCTGCGCAGGTTCACCAGTCTGCGCAACGAGTTGAACGGCGTGCTCGACGAAAAGGCGCAGCCGTGGGCCGACCAGCAACTCGCGGAATCGGAGAAGGCCGCGAACAGGGCAATTCGCAGCGTCTACGCGACGGTGACATTACTGCTTATACTCGGGCTGCTCGCCGGGGCGCTTGCCGCGTACCTCATCAACCGCGGGATAATCGGCTCCGTCCACAGGCTGGAAGATGGGGCCCGCAGGATCGGGCGCGGTGAGATGGACCACAGGATCGAACCGTACACCGGCGACGAGCTTGGCGAGGTGGCGCTCGCCTTCAACGAGATGCTGGACTCGCGCCACGAGTCCAACGCGGCGCTCAGGGAGGCCGAGGAGAGAAACCGCACCCTGATAGAGAATATCCCGGCTACAGTCTATATACAGTCAGCCGATACCAGTACCCTCACCTACATCAGCCCGCAGGTCGAACAGTTGCTTGGCTACACGCCGGAAGAGCGCCTCGCCAGCGTGGATGGGCATTGGATCTCCCAGGTCCACCCAGACGACAGGGAGCGTGTCAGGGCCGAGGCCGAAAGGGCCAGCGAGACAGGCGAGCCGTTCCGCATAGAGTACCGCCAGCGCACGAAAGACGGGCGGTACTTGTGGGTCCGCGAAGAAGCCGTGCTGGTGCGCGACGAGGCTGGCGAGCCCCTCTACTGGCAGGGTTTCCTGTTCGACATAACCGCGCGCCATCGTGCCGAAGACGCGCTGAAGGAGAGCGAAGAACGCTACCGCACACTGGTCGAACACACCCCCGCCATCACCTACACCGAGACCATCACCGACTCTGGCGCGGCCTCATACGTCAGCCCGCAGGTCGAACAGATGCTCGGGTACACGCCGCAGGAGTTGGATGGGTCGTACCCGTTCAGGGACGTCATGCACCCAGACGACCGCGAAAGGGTGCGTTTGGAGGACGAGCGCGCCAGCGAGACCAGCGAAGCATTCGAGGTCGAGTACCGCATGGTTTGCAAAGACGGAAGGGTGGTTTGGGTCAGGGACAGGGCGGTTCTGGTCTCGACAGGCGAAGACGGCACGCGGCACTGGCAGGGTGTGATCCACGACATCACCGAACGCAAGGCTGTGGAGGAGGAATTGCAGCAGAGGGAAGAGTGGTTCCGCGCGCTGGTCCAGAACTCCTCCGACGTAACCGTGGTCGTCGAAGCCAACGGCCTCATCAAATACCAGAGCCCCTCCGCCAGGAGAGTACTCGGTATGGAAAACGAAGATCTGGTCGGTCGCAGTGTCTTCGAAGGGGTGGATTTCTCGCCGCAAGACGGGGCGAAGCTGCGAGCCGCCCTGGCAGCTCTCGTACAGAGACCAGGCGAGAGTTCCATACATGAAGCCTGGGCCAGGCACAGGGA
>JACDAR010000037.1 GCA_013695335.1 Rubrobacter sp. | reverse complement strand
GGGCTACGTGGTTGGCGACCGTGTTCTCGGCTATGGCAAGTTCCGAAGCTATCTGGCGGTTGGTAAGCCCCCTGGCCACCAGAAGCGCGATCTCTCGCTGACGGCCGGTAAGGATAACTTCGGATCTCCTGTCCGCCGAAACGTCCTTCACCACGCTGATTCGAGGCTGGCTAACCAAACCCAGCGGTTTGCTTTCAACGAGGATGTTCTCAGCCTCTTCGACCGTCAGCTTCTTCCCCTCCGCCCAGGCCGTCTCCCACGCTTCCTGGCCGAGTGCCTGACGCACGGCTTCGATGTAGGGACTGTACACACGAACCTCGACCGGTGCGAGTGCAGCGCCGATGGTCTCGCGCAAGGATTCCGCTGCTCCCCAGAGCATGGCCGAGCGTTCCGGCGATCCCTGCGAGCAGGCAAGGGCGGCTGAGGCGTGGAACTGGAAGGCTGTCGCGTTCATCACCCTTGGTTGTGAACGATGCGCGAGGTTCTCCGCGCAGAGAGCCTCGGCCCGCTGAATATCTCCCAATCCCAGGGAGGCGAAGGCGCCCATCACTAGTGAGAGGTCCATCGCCAGCGTGTCTTCAGCCTCTCTGGCCAGTTGCAGGCTCTCTTCATGCAGCGTCAGGGCCCTTTTATGGTCGCCCTCTACTATGGCGGCGAGACCGGGAATCAGGAGTGCGCGGGCCACTCCGCCGCTGTCCTGGACCCGGCGCCCGAGGGCGATAGCCTCCCCTGCTGGTATCAAGGATTCTTCTACGTTGCCTGAGAGAAGCTTTGCCCATCCGAGGTTGGTTAGCGCGGCGACTATGCCAGCTTCATCACTGAGATTCCGCGATAGCGTGAGGCTTTCTTCGCCCATGGCTATTGAGTTCTGGTAGTCGCCCTGTTCCCATGAGATCCAACCTGCTCGTACCAGGGCCCTGGCCCTGGCAATCGTCGGTGGCCAGTCAGCGCTCTTGGACAGGGCCGCTTCAAGCCACCTTCGTCCCTCGGCCAGGTTCCCGCTCATGTACCAGAACTCTCCCAGCGCGCCGCCGAACCAGAGACCGAGATCCGCCTCCCCCTTTTCGAGTGCCCAGTCCAGGGCAGCCCGCAGGTTGCCGTATTCTTTTTCCAGGAGATCCAACCACGCCACCTGATGCGCCCCCCTCGACCACGGCTCGACCTCTTTAGCAAGCTCGAAGAACCACGAAGCGTGCCGACGCTGTACTTCATCGTCCTCACCGCTGGCCGGGAGCCTTTCCCAACCGTACTGGCGAACCGGCTCGAGCATCCCGTAACGGAGGCTGGTTGTGGAGGTTCCAGCTTCCTCGACCACTACCATGGATTTATTCACCAGCCGGGAGAGGAGATCCACGATGGTATTCATTTCGGATTCCTCGAGCGTTCCCAGGGCTTCGGCAGCCTCCAACGTCCATCCTCCCGCGAAAACCGAGAGCTGGCGGAATAGCGTGCGCTCGGCCCTGTCCATGAGGTCGTGGCTCCAGTTGAGCGTCGCCCGCATAGTCTGGTGGCGTGGGGCCGCTGTCCGACCGCCGCCGGTAAGCAACCCCAGGGAATCGTCGAGCCGCTCGGCCAGTTGTTCCACGGCCAGCGCCGCCATCCTGGCTGCGGACAGCTCTATGGCTAACGGAATCCCATCCAGCTTGCGGCACACCATCGCCACGGCGCCGGCGTTGTCCGGGGTCAACTCGAAGCCAGGTATCCTGGAGCGGACGCGATCCATGAACAGGCGCGCCGCCTCGGCGCCTATGAGATCCTGGACCGTAATCTCCGAATCCGGGCCGGGTAGAGACAGGGTCGGTACTGGCCAGACGGTCTCACCGGGAATGCCGAGGGGCTCCCTGCTGGTCGCAAGAATTCGCAGGCGCGGGCAAGAGATCAGGAGTTCATTGGCCAGATGGGCCGCTGCATCCACGAGATGCTCGCAGTTGTCCAGCACCAGCAACGTCCGGTTCGATCCTACGTGGTCCGAGAGCGCCTGTGTGGGCGGGAGGTCTGGCCGCTCTTGCACGCCGAGGGCAGCCCCCACCGCCCGCGGCACGAGCGATGAGTCGGAAAGCGGCGCAAGCTCCGCCAGCCACACCCCGTCCGGGTAGGCTCCCACGAGGCCCCGCGCCAGCTCCAGCGCAAGGCGCGTCTTGCCAGATCCTCCGGCCCCGGTGAGGGTGAGCCCCCTGGTCATCGAGAGTGAACGTTTGATCTCCAGTATCTCTCTTTCCCGGCCGACGAAGCTGGTCAGGGAAGGCGGCAAGTTGTTGGGAGTGGCGACCGCTGGTTCGTCCGATGGGTGGGTAGTGTACGACGGGGATCTTGCCGAAGGGTCCCCGATCCGTATTTCTTCGCGCAGGCGCTGAACATGCGTGCCTGGTTTTGCTTCGAGTTTTTCGAGGGCTCCCTCCAGCCGTTGGTATTGAAGTAGCGCATCCTGGCGGCGGTCGGAGGAGGCGTAAAGGCGCATCATGGCCGCGTTTGCTTCCTCATCGGTTGGGTCTTCTGCCACCACGCGCCCGAGAACCTCGATGGCGGCGGCGTACTCTCCGCGTCCTTCGTGGATGGAGGTCAGTTCGGCGAGCAGCGTGCGGCGTATGCGCCGCAGATCATCCCGCCTCTCCTCGGTCCAATGTTCGTAAACGTCATTCTGGCAGGAGGTCGCCCGCGTAGAGATCCAGGGCCGCCTGGTAGGCGGTGGGCTCGCGGGAACGACGGGCCGTTGATGAAGCGTCGTCGAAGGCGTTCACGTCCACCCATAACGATCCGTCATTACAAAACTCGACGATACCTGCGTGAAGCGATATGCGCTGATGGGCTGTGTCTGCCAGGCCAGGACCGAGCGCCTTGCGTGCGAAGTGAAGCACCCTGTACAGGTTGTTGGTGGCGGATCTGGTGTCGAGGCCGGGCCAGAGCAGATCCATGATCGACTCCCTATGCAGCCTGTGATCCCTTGCCAGGGCGAGTATCTTGACCAGGCTCTTCGCCTTCGTGAGCCGCCATTGATCCTCCCCGATATTGCGCGGACCGACGGACACCCGGAAGCCACCAAGTAGCCACACCCGAACGGCCTCGGATTCGAGGCCGCCGGAACGGCGTCGCGCCAGGCCCGCACGTCGATTGTGTGCCATCATCCTGATCTCGCTCCATAGGCCCGCATCTGGCCCCGAACCCGAGTGGTGTATAGCCAGCGCAGCATAACCCCAGTTCGGGTGGCGCGCATCACCCAAATTGGTGAATCTGGCCGTGAATCGGAAATGGCAAGCGAGTGGCGTAGCCTGTTTTCTCACAACTTTACGCCCTGTTGCTGAAGGTGAAGGCGCCGCCTGGATGGTTTTGGGTGCGGTCCACCTGTACCTGGCGGTGGCGACTCGGTAAACTTGGGGTGAGAAAGTGGAACCGCGAGGAGAGGAGAGGCATGGCCGATGGGGGCAAGGAGCGGAAGTCTTTCTGGGCCCGGCTGTTTTCGAGCACCGGGGGGGACCCACGGGAGCAGAGGGTCCTAGAGTACATTGTCCACCGCATAAACGAAGGCGCCAACCTGCACGACGTGGTCGAGGAAGAGTATGTCCTCCGCAACGCATCGAGGACCCAGAGGGAAGACATCGTAAGCAACCCCAGGATCGTGGAGGCCGCCCGAGAGCGTATGCAGGAGGCGTTCAGCTCGGGCGAGCTGGACCCGAATCGCCGTCCGGAGTAGTTTCGGCTGGTATCCGGGCCGGGCCTCGGGTTGTATAATTTCCGGGTTGCGAGCTTTTATACCCCCGGGAGGGTGGATGCCGATCTACGAGTACAAGTGCGAAAATGGACACCTCTTCGACGTGATGCGGAAGATGTCCGAGGATCCCCTCACCGCCTGCGTTGAGTGCGGCGCGCCGGTGAGGAAGGTGCTTCACCCAGTCAACATCGCGTTCAAGGGTTCCGGCTTCTACTCGACAGACTACAAGAACGGCAGCCGCTCCGAAAAATCCGACTCTTCCACCAGCACCCCAGGAAACGGTGATTCATCCGGCAAAGATTCATCCTCATCCGACGACAAGGGCGCGAGCAAGAAGGCTGAATCCTCCCCCGAGAAGAAGACCGCGAAGAAACAGGACTAGAATTGTCCCCGAGGATCGAGACCCGTCAGGAAGTCCGCGCCAGGGGGATCACAGCCCGCCTGATGCGGATCGCCGTACTCGGCGTCACCCTCCTCTTCGTCCTGGCCGCCCTCTCCATCTCCTGCGCGCTGGTGGTCTACACAGCCTGGCGCCACCACCTGCGCGAAGGCGCATTCGCCCTCCTCTTCGCTGTCCTCTCGGCCCAGATAGCCATGAACTGGCTCCTGTGGCGCGACGACGA